>JACSSI010000294.1 GCA_014879345.1 Anaerolineae bacterium
TTGTGCAGTCAGGAAAACAGCCCGCACCACCGGCGTAGACAAACTGCCACCCACCCATTTCGGCACATCCAAATTGACGGGAACCATCGTGTTAGCCTGGAATTCACGCACCAAACGGGACAAACCCTGATCTAAATTGCCGCTAAAGCGATGGGGGCGCAAATCAAGAATAAAATTGCGAATATCCCGAATGGTATCATTGAGGCCGCCAATGGCATGAGCCAATAACTGATCAGCCGGCTCCACATTGCTCTTCTGAATTTCCAAACGAGTAGATTCCAAAATCAGCCCTACGGCATAAATTGATTGAATCACGCCATCGTGCAAATCCATGCCAATGCGTGCCCGTTCATCAACAATTGCCAGGCGACCAACCTGTTCATACAAACGTGCATTTTGAATGGCTATCGCCACATGCGCCGCCAACATCTCAACCAATTCCTGATCCGATTCGCTAAATTCAACTGCATCCAATTTATTCGTCAGATAAAGGTTGCCCAAAACGCGATCACCAGCTACCACTGGCACACCCAAAAAACTTTCCATCGGTGGATGATGCTGGGGAAAGCCTACAGAACGGGGATCATCGCCAATACGGGGAATGCGAATCGGCCGTTCTTCCGCAATGAGGGCTCCCAACAAACCATGACCTTGGGGTAACGACGGGATTTTTTCTGCTAACGCGGTGGGCATGCCGCTGTGAACAAAGGTTTCCAACTGTCCCTCTGCATTAGGCACACCAATGGCGGCATACTGCGCCTCCGCCAAATCACGGGCAGAATCGACAATCTGCTTGAGCACTTTTTCCAGGCTCAACTCAGCCGCAATCGCCAGAGCTGCCTGGTTTAACGCAGATAATTGCCGATTCCGAATGGCTAACTCTTGTCTGGTCAATTCCTCATTCGGAAGCACGTTTTTATTCATAAAAGGGGGATGGGGGATGGATTAGAGATAATCTGCTAAATGGTGCTGGATAGCGTAAGCGGCCGCTTCGGCACGATTAGAAACACCTAATTTAGACAGGATGCTGCTTACATAATTGCGGACTGTGCCTTCACTCAAGAACAGGTCTGTGGCGATTTCACGGTTTGTTTTACCTTCCGCAATGAGTGCCAACACCTGCATTTCTTGTGCGGTTAGATCGCCAAATGCCGCCGCTTCTTCTTTTTGGATGGAATGGCGGATTTCTGAAAAGACACGTTGCGTCAGAGAGGGATCGAGGGTTGCTTCGCCACGTGAGGCGGCTTCGATGGAACGAATGAGGTCATTGCTGCCGACCTGTTTCAACACGTAACCGGCAGCACCTGCCCGAATTGCCGCGAAGAGCATTTCATCTTCAGCGTATGAGGTTAACATGACGACTTTGGTTTCAGGCAGTTCCAGCATGATTTGCTGGCAGGCATCAACGCCGCTGCCACCAGAGAGGCGGATGTCCATTAAAATTAAATCTGGCCGCAGATCTAATGCCTTTTGCACCGCTTCGGCTTCAGCAGATGCTTCCCCAATGACTTCAAACCCAGGATGGTGGTCTAATAGACTACGCAAACCCAGGCGAACAACCTCGTGATCATCAACTAGTAGTATGCTTAAGGACGACATGCGCCAAGTATAACTATTTATCTATGATTCAACCAATTCACTCAGAAAAATGGTTCTGCATCCCATTTTTTGATGCTGAGTTCACACGCCCACATGCAAACGGGTTCGTGGGGGGCGATGATTTGGAAAATCGCTCTACACTGGTAATCGCAAAAAAGCCAGCTTCTAAAAGGGGAATAGAAGAGGCAAAACGATTAACGTAGCAATCAGAGTGAGGAAGATGAGCGGCGTTCCCACTTTGATGTAATCACCAAAGCGATAATTACCAGCCCCCATCACCAGCGTATTGGAAGGTGAAGCCACCGGTGTGGCAAAGGCCATGGAAGCCGCAATGGCAACTGCCATCAAGAAAGCATAAGGCGAAACGCCTAATGACGTAGCAGCCGTCAACGCCACCGGCGCAACCACAACGGTGGTGGCTGTATTGGAGATGAACTGGGTAAATAAAGAAGTGAGCAAGAAAAGGCCAGCCATAACGGCCGTTGGGCCATAAGGGCCAAAAAACTCAGTCAAACCATTTGCAGCCAGGTTAATCAACCCCACTTTTTCCAGAGCAATACTCATCGGTATCATGCCAGCAATAAGAATGAGGCTTTTCCAGTCAATCGCCGTATACGCATCGTCCATGGTAAGACATCCAGTCAAAACCATCGCCAATGATGCCGCCAACGCCACAGCCACCAGCGGCAGCCAACCTGTGACCATAAACACAATCATGACGGCCAAAACACCCAATGCCATTATCGCCTTTGACCGATCAGGATTACGCAGAGTGGCTTCTGGTTGACCCAAAACCACAAAATCACGTCTATCCTCACGCAAGGCGATAATATCTTCCCAGCGCCCCTGCACCAAAAGCGTATCACCAAATTCCAACTTATGCTCCCGAATATTGACATCCCCTTTACCACCAGGAGCCAATATGCCTAACACAGTTAGATTGTATTTGGCGCCAAAGCGGGTATTGACAACCGTTTTGCCGATCAAATGAGAGCGGTTGGGTATCAAAATTTCAGCCACACCCACTTCATTGTTTATGCGAGAAACTGCTTCTTCGGTAACGTTGGCTTCAGTCGCTGCTTGCACACCCAGCGCCCACTCTGCCGCCACCCGCCCCACATTATGAGCATCCCCTTGCACAATGAGAATGTCATCTGCTTCCAACACGGAATCTGCTTCAGGAATAAAGGAACGCCGTTTGATTTCCTGGTTCTCATTTGTTTTTGGACGTACCAAACGCAAGGCAGGGCGGGGTTCTTCACGACGCAAAATTTCTAAAACGGTAATATTGTATTGATCGCCAAAGTGCGCTTCAGCCAATGTTTTGTCAATAAGGCGTGACCATAAACGGACACGCAGTCTAAAAATATTATTGGGTAGTTGATACCGATCTATAATTTCTTCTTTGGGTTCTGGAATAACCACATTCCGGGGAGACTGCGTATCTCTGTCTGGTAATAAACGCCGTCCGATCACCAACATATAGACAATACCAACCAATACAAGCACAAGACCCATCGGGGTAAAGCTAAAAAAGGTGAATGGCTCATAGCCAGTTTCCAGCAATAAATCACTCACAATCAGGTTGGGCGGTGTCCCAATCAGCGTCATCGCCCCGCCAACCAGGGAGCCATACGCCATCGGAATTAACAGTTTGGATGGGCTGATATTGGCTGTCCGTGCCAAAATAACGACGGCTGGCAGCAGCACGGCTACAGTGCCTGTGTTACTCATAAAACTGGAGAGGAACGCAACTGCCAAAAACAAAACGACCATCAATTTTCGTTGATCGGTGCCAGCAATACGCAGCACCCGACGCCCAATCATACCGGCTAAACCGGTTTGCGAAATCGCGCCGCCAACAACAAATAACGCACCAATTACAATAACGGCCGAGTTTGAAAATCCAGATATTGCTTCACTTGGCGTTAGGATGCCTGTCAATATCAGGACGACAACCACACCCATGGCGACAACGTCAACCCGCACTAGTTCGGTAACGAAAAGAACGATTGCTACTGCTAAAATGCCTAAAACAAGCCAGGCGTCATAAATCATAATATACCTCTGGTTTCAATCAAATTAGGAAAAGTCCTATTTGTGAAATTTTTTTCAATCAACGATTATACGCAAAAGCAACAGGGTGCAAATGGGCAATTCGTCGCAATTATACACGTGCATGTTGTGCAGATGTCGGTAAAATCACAGGTGATGACAGAAAAACGATTCCTTGCTTTGATACTTGGTTTATTTGTACTGCTCGGGTTAACCTACGCCCTGACGACACCAGTTTTTGAGGCGTCTGATGAGTTGTGGCATTATCCGATGGTTCGTCATTTGGCGGATGGGAATCCGTTGCCAGTTCAGGTGTATGATCCGGCGCAAGCAGGGCCATGGAAACAGGAAGCGAGCCAACCACCATTGTATTACTATGTGGCTGCGGCGCTAACGTTTTGGATTGACACGGCCGATATGGAAACGATTCGTTGGCTGAATCCACATGTGGATAATGGCATTATTACGGAGGATGGCAATACGAATTTAGCCATTCATGATCCGGAGCAGAATCCGTGGCAAGGTACGTTGTTAGCGGTGCGCATTGTGCGGTTGGCTTCTGTGTTGATGAGCGCGGGAACGGTGCTGTTGACGTATCTGATTGCAAAGCAGGTGGCTCCGGGTCGGCCAGAGATTGCGTTGGGGGCAACGGCCGTTAACGCCTTCCTCCCTATGTTTCTTTTCATCAGTGGCGCGGTCAATAATGATAATTTAGCGGTTTTGCTGGCGTCATTGGCTGTCTGGATGATGATTAGGGCAGCAGGCAGTGTTCAGTTTTCAGTGAACAGTGAACAGTGGACAGTGGACAGTGCCACCAGGGTTTGGTATTGGTTTTTGTTAGGGGTTGTCATTGGATTGGGTGTATTGACCAAACAAGGCACGTTTGCGCTGCTGCCGTTGGCGTGGGGGACGATTTTTATTGTAAGGTGGCAAGTCAATGTGATGGGGGATAACGGCCACTTCGGCGACGCTCAGTCCGGGCGTTTCCATTCCTACTCTCAACTCTTCAAAGCCCTGCTGCAATCTATCCTCTACTTTGCATTATTGCTTATCCCCGTAACATTGGTCGCGGGGTGGTGGTATTGGCGCAACATCCAACTGTATGGCGACTTTTTGGGCTGGAGCGCCTTCATCGCCGTCTTGGGCGAACGTGCCAGTCCGGCCTCATTGGCACAGCTTTGGGACGAGCGGCAAGGCTTTATGATGTCGTTTTGGGGCTTGTTTGGCGGCGTCAATATTCCCATGCCGATGTGGATATATCAGGTGTTGAATGTGGTGTTGGTGGTGTCGGTGGTGGGGTTTGTGGTTTATTTTGTGCAGAAGCTTAAAGATTGGAAATTAAAGATTGGTGTTTGGACATGGCATCTTAAATCTTTTATCTTTAATCTGTTCAACTTTGTCATCTACCAATTTGGCCTCATTGTCTGCCTCCTGTTCGCTGGCGCGGTGGTTTTTGGACTCGTTCAGTGGGCGACGACGACCTGGTCTTCACAAGGGCGGTTGGTGTTTACGGCCGTTTCAGCGCTGTGTGTATTGCTGGTGGTGGGATTGGTGGGCTGGCTGCCGCCAAAACCGGCACGCTGGGTGGCTGGCACATTGGGCACCTTCATGTTTGTGGTGGCGGCGCTGGCTCCCTGGCTTTGGATTCAACCTGCTTATGAAACGGCCGTTTATGCCTCGCCACTAGACCGCGTTGGCACAGAATTTGGGGAGCAAATACGGCTAGTGGGATACGAAATTGACGAAACGCCTGCACTGAGCCAGGCCGAAGTGGCCGTTTCCCCCGGTGATGCGCTCTGGCTGACGTTAGAATGGGAAGTGCTAGACGAAATGGACAGGGATTGGTCTGTCTTCGTGCATCTCACAGACCCTGTTATAGGCCAGCCTATTGCCCAACGCGACATGTATCCAGGGCAAGGGCTGCTGGCAACGCGGTTGCTTAAACCTGGAGAACGTCTTGTCAACCGTTACAAGCTAGACATCCCAGCGGCAGCCATCGCGCCTGCTGACCTAACGCTGAACGTCGGTTTGTATGACTACACCACCTGCCCTGCTTGTGAACGGCTGCCCATCACAGATGCAGGGCTGCTGCCTGTGGCTGATGATGCGGTGCAAGTGGCAACAATTCCGTTAACGGCCACTTCGACCATGCTCAGTGCAGGCGCTCCCGGCGCATATCCCAATCCCATCTCCGTTAACTTTGGTGACGAGTTGGAACTGGTCGGCTATGAAATTGACCCCAGACGCGCGCACCCGGGTGATGTGATTGAATTGATTACTTATTGGCGGGGAAAACGGCCGTTAACCAACGACTACACCTTCTTCGCCCAAATCGTCAATCTGGAAGATACCACCCGCTACGGCAGCCAGGACATCCAGCCGCCCGATGGCGCCACATCCACCTGGAAACCAGACACCGATCAAGCCATTCCCATGCGCCTCACTCTCGACGAAAACATCCCGCCTGGCGTTTACCCCATCATCATCGGTGCCTACACATACTCAGAAGACGCGGGCTTTGAACGACTGCAAATCGTCACTCCAGAAGGACGCATCACCCAAGACGATTTCCTTATTTTGACACCCGTTCGCATTGATGAATAAAAAGGTTGCAAGGTGGCAGAGTTGCTTGGTAAATACGCTGCACACTCACCTAGCAACCTTGCCACTTTGCCCCGTTTTACCTCTTGTCATCATTAAGTGTTGGAGTTACACTATTAGTCAGTAACTTAATTCCCACCGAACAGGTAACAATCTCACGTACACGCAAAGCCGCCTTCAACAAACCACAGC
>JACSSI010000295.1 GCA_014879345.1 Anaerolineae bacterium
TTCTACGCTGTCAACCACCTTGCAGCGGCAGAACATTTTGGAATTGGTCATCAACTCTGCATGAATTTCTAACCCGATGATTGCTTCGTATTTACTCATAATAAATAAAAAAGATTGAAGATAAAAGATTAAAGATGATCACATTGAACGATGACTCCTTAATTTTCAATCTTCAATCTTCAATCTTTGCTCCTTCTCATCCTTATAAAAACGTTTACGTTTTATTTCAACTTGGGACGGTAGTTGACGACGCCTGCACCTGTTGATTCATCAATGATGAAGCGCATATCAGGCAACGGAAGGCATGAGCGGGAAAATATCTTCTTGGGCAACAATATGAGCCGCATAGGATAATGAAGCTCGAATATCTGCTAATTCAAGACGTGGGTGTTCTGCCAAAATTTCTGTTTCAGAAATCCCTTGAGCGACCATGCGCACGACCAATTCAACTGGAATACGAGTCCCTTTAATGATGGGCTTCCCCACCATTATTTTGGGGTTGATTTCTATTCTTTCAAGATAGGCGTCTGATTCCATAAGTCATCTTCCTTTTTTGCTTAAAACGGCCGTTTCCCTTCCATTATAGCAGGTTGGCGAACGGCCGTTGCCACCGACTGGTCAGGCTACCCATGCCGCCGCATAAACGAGTCCATGCGGTTCAGCGCTTCTTCGATTTTTTCGTAGGATTGGGCGTAGGCGGCGCGGACGAAGCCATTGCCGCTTTCGCCAAACGCTTCGCCGGGAATGACTGCCACTTCTTCTTCCGCCAGCAAGCGGTTGGCAAACTCTTCACTGCTCATGCCGCTGCGAGCGACAGAGGGGAAGGCATAGAAAGCCCCTTTTGGCTCGAAGCAGTCGAGGCCGAGGGTGTTGAAGCCATCGACAATGAGGCGACGGCGACGGTCGTATTCAGCCACCATGCGCTGCACGGCGTCGTGGCCGTCTTCAAGCGCGGCAACGGCCGCTGCCTGGGCAGTGGTGGGCGCAGACATGATGGTGTATTGATGCACTTTGCGCATCGCGCCCAGCAGGTCGGGATTGGCGCAGGCATAGCCGATGCGCCAGCCGGTCATGGCGTAGTTTTTGCTGAAGCCGCCGAGCAGGATGGTGCGGTCGCGCATTCCGGGCAGGCTGGGGACGCAGGTGTGGGCCACGCCATAGACAAGCTGGTCGTAGATTTCGTCGGAGAGGATGAGCAGATCATGCTGTTCGGCGACGGCCGCTATTTCGGCCATGCGCTCCCGGCCCATGACGGCGCCGGTGGGGTTGTTGGGATAGCCCAGGAAGATCGCTTTGGTTTTTGGGGTGATGCGGGCTTCGATGTCTTCGGCTGTTACCTGGAACTGCTGCTCAACGTAGCAAGGAACCATGACAGGTACGCCGCCGGCAAAGCTGACTTCGGGCGCATACGAGACGAAGCAGGGTTCGGGAATGATTACTTCGTCACCTGGATCGAGAACGGCCGTCATCGCCAAATAAACGGCTTCACTGACACCCACAGTGACGATGATTTCCAGTTCAGCATCGTAAGAGACGCCATACAATTTGTTGATGTGGTTGCTGATGGCGCGGCGCAGTTCGGTTGTGCCGCTGTTGGAAGTGTATCCCGTTTCGCCCCGGTTGAGCGAGGCGACGCCCGCTTGCAAAATGGGCTGCGGCGTCACGAAATCCGGTTCGCCAATGCCCAGGGAGATCACATCTTTCATGGTGGCTACAATGTCGAAGAATTTGCGGATACCTGAGGGCGGGGTTTGGGCGACACGCTGGGAAATGAATTTGTTCATAGGAAGCTCCATGCAGAAAATACGTAATGCGCGATGCGTGAATAATCCTTACGCATCACGCATTACGCATCAGGAAAGTTGAACTGTTGAATTATCGCCGACGAATAATTTCTGGGTTCGGCCAGTGATGTGTGTGTTTTCACCGACGATTGAGCCATTGAGGATGCAGTTTTCAATTTTGGCATTGTCTTCGATGATGCTGTTGCTGATGATGGCGTTTTTGATGGTGACGCCAGCGCCAATGTGGGTATAGGGACCAACGACACCCGATTCGACATAGGCGTTTTCAGCGACGTAGACGGGAGGCATGACGGTGAAGTCTTCAGCGTAGCTGCGGTCAATGGCATCTTCTGTGAAGCCGCGCCCTAAAGCAAGTAACCGCTGGTTGGCTTGCAACAGGGTGTCGGGGGTGCGGGCATCGAGCCATTGTTTGACGGGTTTGCGCACGATGACTGCCCCTTGATTGCGCAGGTGTTTGAGGGCGTCGTTGTAGCCAGTGGTGGCCTGGATGGCGGCGAGGAGAGAACGGCCGTTTCTAAACCACCATACATTGGCATCTGCATCTGGCTGATCAGGCTGCGTCATCACCACCACATCTGCCGCCGTGTCAGGAATGTTAACATAATCCACCTCGGACAAACTGCGGCCTGAGACGACTAAAATATCGCCATCATCCAAATGATCACGACAAGCGAGGATGGACTTCGATCTGCCAGCCGTTTCAAAGTTAACAAAAACGGCATTTATCTCCGGAAAGTTACTTTCCATCCAACTCTTTATCGTATTCTCGTGTTGGCCGGTGACAATAATAACTGTATCAGCGGCCGTTGGCTTCAGTAACAGCAAGAGATGGCCGAATATTGTATTACCGGCCAAGCTGAGCAATGGTTCTGGTCGATCAGAAGCTATCTTGCTCAGTGGTGTATTTTTACGGGTTAAAGGAATGATAATTTTCACAGATTCCCTCCAATGGTTGGCTGCTGTTTATGCCACGCTGTGGCCTGCTCATAGGCATAGGCAGCATTAAGAATGGTTGCTTCTTGTAAGGTGTTACCGATTAATTGTAAACCGATGGGCAATCCCTTGCTATCAAATCCGCAAGGAACATTGAGACCGCAGCTTGCGCTCAGGTTAACGGACAATGTGAAGATGTCGGCCAGATACATCGCCAGCGGATCATCTGCTTTTTCACCGATTTTGAAGGCGGTGGTAGGGCTGGTGGGGCAGGCGATGACGTCAACCTGCTCAAATGCATCCAGGAAATCTTGTTTGATGAGGGTGCGCACTTTAAGGGCACGGCCGTAATATTCATCGTAGTAACCGGCAGAAAGGGCATAGGTACCCAGCATGATGCGCCGCTTGACTTCGGCACCAAAGAGGGCGCGAGTCTTTTTGACGGAATCGATCATGTCGCTGCCTTTGGCGCGAGGGCCATAACGCACGCCGTCATAACGGGCGAGGTTGGCGCTGGCTTCAGCGGGAGCGATGAGGTAATAAACGGGCAAGGCGTATTGGGTATGTGGCAGACTGATTTTAACGATTTCTGCACCTAGTTCTTCCAGTTTGGCGATGGCGGTGCGAACGGCCGTTTCCACTTCTGCATCTATCCCTTCAATAAAATACTCTTGTGGCACGCCGACTTTCAGCCCGTTGATATCACCAGTCAGGGCAGCTTCAAAATCTGGCACCTCAACATTGAGTGACGTGGAATCGCGGGGATCATACCCGGCGGTAGCCTGGAAGATGGCAGTACAATCAGCCACCGTGCGCCCAAAATGACCAACCTGATCCAACGATGAGGCAAATGCGACCACACCCCAACGAGATAAACGGCCGTAAGTGGGGCGCAAGCCAACAAGACTGCAAAACGAAGCGGGTTGGCGCACGGAGCCGCCCGTGTCTGTGCCGAGGGCGGCGTAGGCCAGTCCAGCCGAAACGGCGGCAGCGCTGCCGCCACTGCTGCCTCCGGGAACCCGTTCTAAATCCCAGGGATTGCTGGTGGTGAAAAACCCAGAGTTCTCGGTGGAAGAGCCCATGGCAAACTCATCCGTATTGGTCTTGCCCAGGATGACGGCGCCTGCTTCTTCCAGTTTGTCTACGACGAAGGCATTGTAGGGCGGCACGAAGCCGTCCAGGATTTTGCTGCCAGCGGTATTTGGCACACCTTGTACGCTGATGATGTCTTTGACGGCGATGGGGATGCCCAACAGGGGCGTGTCATCACCATTGGCACGACGCTTGTCGGCGGCGGCGGCTTGTGCCAAAGCCATCTCGTCTGTAATGGTCAGGTAACTGTTCACATCGTTGTCGAGGGCGACGATACGGTCGAGCATGGCCTGGGTCAGGTCAACGCTGGTGGTTTCCCCTTTGCGCAGGGCGTCTCGGGCTTCGGTTAAAGAAAGATAGTCCATAGCTTGTAGTCTTGTAGTCGGTTAGTCTTGTAGTCTTGTAGTCAGAGCATCGGACTTACTGACTAACCGACTATCCGACTAACTGACTAAATAAAAAAAAGGGCACAACGGCCCTATGATTGATGATAAATGGAAACGGCCACTTCGACCTTGCTCAGTGCAGGCGTTTTCCCCTTATTCGTCTAAAACAGATTGAATGAGGAATTGGTTTTGGGCTTGCTTGGGCGCGTTGAACAGCACCTCATCTATAGCAAGCCCAGGAACGGCGATATCTTCCCGCATTATATTTTCTTGGGCGATGGCATGAGCCGTAGGCTGAATACCCTCTAAATCCAGTTCATTGAGCATCTCAGCATAATCGAGAACGGCCGTTAATTGTTCTAAATATTGTGCTTTTTCGGCAGGAGTCAGTTCAAGGCGGGCCAGGTTGGCGATCTTTTCAACATCTTGTGGCGTTAAGGACATCGTTATCTCCAGAATTTGAACTGATTGGATTATAACATTGGCAAAAACTGAGGCAAAGGGACAAACTAACCAGCAAGAAGTTCAACTTTTTCAGAACAGTTGAACTTTTACCCACCCGATTGTTTACTCAGGAACGGCCGTTGCCGCTTCTGCTTTTGTGTCGTCATCACCATCAAATTGAGCATGGAATTCTTCTTCCGTCCACAAATTTTCCGGAGCAGTCAGTTTGTCGATGTAAAGAACACCATTGAGATGGTCGATTTCATGCTGGAAAATGCGAGCCGTCCAGCCACCTAACTTCAACTTAATCTTCTTGCCATAACGGTCTTGCGCACGAACTCGAATGGATAACGGCCGTTCCACCTCGCCCAAGTAACCAGGAATTGAAAGGCATCCTTCAATACCATCCTCCGTATCACGCGAATTCCAGACGATATCTGGGTTCACGATAACAAACAAATCGCGGGAGTCTGGAATCTCATTATCGTCTTCATCATACTCTGGTAACGATTCAATAACTGCCAACTGCCGATTTTCCCCAATTTGGGGAGCCGCCAGACCAACACCATTCGCGCTGCGCATCGTTTCGATCATGTCATCGATAAGCGTTTGCAATTCATCATCAAACTGCGTCACCGGACGTACTTTTTGCCGCAAAATGGCATTGGGTAAGGTTACAATTTCTAATATGCTCATGATCTCTATTTTATAGAAGATTAAAAATTTCAGCCAAATTTCGTGTATTGTAACAAAAGAAAAGCGTCATTCTGAGCCGAAGGCGAAGAATCCCATTCAACGTGGTGGGGATGCTTCGTTTCACTCAGCATGACAGTTTCATTTGTTGAAAGATTTTTGTTACAAGGTATTTATTTAAAAAGCTGCACTATTCCGCAAACAATGAGACAGCCACCCTGGTTTAACTGTCCACTGTTTGCCTTTTTAATCGCCAGGATCGGGGTTTTCCTGGAATTCGCCAGGTGGCGGTGTGCGGCGGGGGATACGGTCTTGTTCAAGCGCTTGCTGCCACACATCGAGCAGCACGGTGTATTCTTCACGGCGATCTGCACCACGCTGCTTCCGCTGCGCCTGCTCATGTGCCTCCAACCTTTGGAAAATATCAGCTTGAATCTGACTGGGGCGAGGCACATATTCAAAGGTAATATCGGTATCAACACCGGCCGTTTCAATGTAAACAAACCCATAGTTGAAAATAGTGGGAAACAAACCAGGACGGGCTGCATTAACATTTTGAATATTGGCAATAGACGCCTGCTTGCGGCTTTCGCTCGTACCAAATGGTTGGCGGTCAATGTCTACCACATATTTGTCAGATAGTTGAAACGTATCGTTGCGCCAGTTTTCAAGGTTCCAAATAAACCAGCCTAAAATAAAAAGATCGGCAAAGCTAAGAATAGCAGCAATAAGGGGGCCGTTTATATCTGTATATTGAATAAGTAAGGCACCCAAACCGACTATAGCAAAGCCAATTAAGGCAGGCAGCCAAACACCGGCAATCAGCGTAAAGAAATGTTTACGATAGGTGATGGTGTTACCTTCAACCACCCGCGATGAGAATCTGTTTTTAAATCGCTGCCAGCCAGTTATGCTTGAAGCAGGCACCACTGCTACAGCCGCATCCTCTTCATCATATTCACGAAGGGGTGGCGGAATTTGAAAGTGGTTTTCTAATGATTGCCGCATGACAGCTTGAGCTTCACCCTCATTTAAGGCTCTAACTCGTGATGTAAGACGATTGAGTGTTTCTTGAATCACGCGGGGGTCATCA
>JACSSI010000296.1 GCA_014879345.1 Anaerolineae bacterium
GTCCGGTGTATCGGGTGGCAGGCGGCCATGCGTATGGCAGCCCCTACAGTGGCCCGATTGGCGCCGTCGTTTCCCCACTGCTCTTTGGCATGGAAAATTACGAAGGACTGCCACATGCCAGCACCCTCTGCGGGGCGTGCAAAGATGTCTGCCCGGTACGCATCGACTTGCCGCGAATGCTGCTGGAACTGCGCTCAGATCAGGTTAAACAAGGCATCGTCAACCGCACCGACGCGCTCGGCGAACGCGCCGTCGCTTTTGTCATGGACAAGCCCCGTTTATGGCAGATGGCAACGGGAATGGCTCGCATCGGACAACGGCCGTTCCTCAAAGACGACCAACTCCAACTCCCGCTCGACGTCATCGGCAAACGTAAGCCGCCGCATCTCCAGCAAAAATCATTCCGTCAGATGTGGCAAGACGGAGACATTGACGACTAACGATTTGGGATTGACGATTGACGATTGGATACGTCTCGACTATCAGACTATCCGACTAAGGACTACTCGACTAACATGACTTCACGCGACTTGATTTTGAACCAATTGAAAGAACATGCCCAGGTGGTAGCTATGCCAGCGCCCTGGGTTTCTCATCGGGATTTTGCTGATTTGGCCGACCAGTTTGAACAGGCGTTAACGGCCGTTCACGGTGAGGTGATACGGACTGATGGGTTGGACGAAGCCGTGTCCGCTTTGGCTGAATTGCTGACGGGACTGGGGGTGAAAACGGCCGTTGCCAACAGCGAACCTCCCCTCGATTCCCTGGATTTACCAACTGCCTTCCCCAGCATCCAATGGCACATCGTCGAACAAACAGCAGGCAATTTACGCGAATTCTGCGTATTTGCCGATGTCGGCATCAGCAGCGGCGACGCCGGACTAGCCGAAACCGGCTCCGTCATCATCAGCAGCGGCCCCGGCAAAAGCAGGCTGGCAACACTGCTACCTCCCGTCCACATCGCCATCCTGCCCACCAGCAAACTCACCAGCGACCTCTTCACCTGGACAGCCGCCCGCCAGACCGCCACACCCAGCAACATCACCCTCGTCAGCGGCCCGAGCAAAACGGCCGACATCGAGCAAACAATGGCAATCGGCGTCCACGGCCCCAAACGCTTCATCGTCATCTTGTACGAAGCGTAGCGAGTGGCAGGTGGCAGGTGGCGAAAACAACTTGCCACCTGCCACTCATCACCGCCACCTACTCCCCTTTTTGTTACATTTCCATTTTCATTTACAAATCAACCATTTGGTGTATGATCGATTGTGTAAGCGCTTACACAATCGATCAACGAGGGAAAGTCATGAAAAAATGGTTATTTGTATTGATATTCATTCTAGCTGGCTGCCAGATAACACCTGAGCCAACTGCCACCCCAATCCCTGCAACACCAACGAAACACCCCACGGTCACGCCAGAACCAATCTCGCTCTCGCTGGGTGCCGGATTCCGTTACTCAACCTATGGCCCCTGGCGCGATCCGGGGCCAGCCTATTGGCACAACGTTGGCGAACAAATGGCGGAAAAGTTCCCGAATGCAGTGCCAGAAACGTTATGGATTGTCAGCACCCAGGGTGGCAAAGGCACCGTTCTCAGCTTCCCTGGCTCCACCGACAAACCCGACATCTTCTTCTCGTCCAAAGATAACAATGAAGAAGCGTTAACGCTTTTTGACGAACAAGGCGTCAATGTGTGGCTGCAAGTAGAACCAGGGCAAGCTGATGTGGCAGAACTGATTCGACTGGTGCTAGACCAATACAGCCATCATCCCAGCGTTATCGGCTTTGGTATAGATGTAGAATGGTATGAGTCGATTGGTACACCGGAGGGCAAAGCAGTCACAGATGAAGAAGCGGCGGCATGGCTGGCACAAATCCGTGAATACAACCCCGACTACCGCCTCTATCTCAAACATTGGCTGCCAGAAAAAATGCCGCCCACCCTGCGCGAAGGACTCATGTTTGTGGATGACAGCCAGGGCGTCGATTCCTTGGAAACGATGGTAGCGGAGTTTGAAGCGTGGGGCGAAGCCTTTTACCCAGCACCGGTGGGCTTTCAATACGGCTATGTATCTGATAAGCGTTGGTGGGGTGGGTTTGAAGACCCGGCTGGAGAAATAGGCAATGCAATTTTAGAAAAAGTTCCCAACACCCGCGGCCTCTATTGGGTTGATTTCACTGTACTCGACACGTTTCCTCCAGAAAAATAGGAAAAGCAAGGTAGTATGTCCACCAAAATGAATATCGGCATCTAGTGCAACAAATTATGAATAGTCGAGTTAAGCAAACCAATATTAGATAATCCTCTAATTTGGTATTGACTTACTTTTAATCATTTGCTAAAGTAATCTTCGCGTCCTGGCACGCAAAAAATCTTGAAAGGAGAAATCGGCACATGGTAATCACAAAAATGTATGCACAAAAAATCGTTCCTAGCGCCTTCGGCGTTGATGCGCGTCTATGTGTCGGTCCCGATCTTCTTGACATAACATAGTCAAGAACTCTTTTAGAAAGAGACTTTCAGGGTCACGACGCAAAAAAGCTCGTGGCCCTTTTTATTTTCGCAAGTTCCTGTTTTGTGAAAACGCCGCGAGCAGCCCTCGTGGCGTTTTTTTGTGGGTGACACTGGCATTATCGGGGGCGGCATGAATGGTGACAATGGATGTCATGATTGATAGATAGAATAAAAGAAAGTGGAAAGAACAGCGCTTAAAAAGAGACAAAAAGGTTCGTAGTAACGGCTTCAGCCGTCAGTCTCAACATCACTCATCACTGATGAATATTAAAAAATTATTTCGGTAATCCCCTCTCCCCAGCCCTCTCCCCAAAGGGGTGAGGGAGCCAGGCCGATCCCCTCTCCTTTTGGGGGAGGGTTAGGGTGGGGGTAAATGGTAGTGATGCATTACCAAATTAAATTTTTAACAGTCATAAATGATGACTACGAACCAAAACAAGAGGGACTATTATGAACGAAGAAAATTATGATCTTAAAGAGACCATAACAGATAACAAACTACGCAGCCTGTGGCGCATGATAACAGGCTATCGACTCACCTATCTGTTTGCCATTATCACCGTTGGTCTGGCTGCTTTAATGCACACCGTCACCTATGTACTGCTTGGTAAGTATGTAGACACGGCGCTATACGAAGGCAATCCCGATTGGCTGCAAATGGCGCTTATCGTGGCGTTTGGTGTCATTGGGGCGGCATTGCTGCGCGGCTTGTTTACGTATTTGAGTGGACGCTCGGCAGCCCGCACGGCTGAAGGTGTTGCACGTCGCCTACGCAACTACCTTTACGACCATCTGCAACGCCTTTCTTTCAGCTATCACGACAACATGCAAACGGGCGAACTGCTGCAACGTGCCACGTCAGACGTTGATGCTATCCGCCGCTTGTTTGCTGAACAAGCAATCGGTATTGGCAGCATTACCGCACTGTTCGTGGTGAATTTTATCGCCCTGCTCATCTTGAACTGGCAGTTGGCACTTATATCGGTGGTTATTATTCCCCTGGTATTAGGTGTTTCTCTGTTCTTCTTTGTGAAAGTAGGCAAGGCTTATGAATACTACCAGGAACAAGATGCTACGCTGTCTAATCGACTGCAAGAGAATCTATCTGGTGTGCGTGTGGTAAAAGCGTTTGCGCGGCAAGCCTATGAAATGGAAACGTTTGAAACGGAGAACCGCGAAAAATACCGTCGTGGCAAGAAATTGCTTTTGATGCACGCCACGTTCTGGCCTATCACCGATATTCTCTGTGGCTTTCAAATGCTGGCTGGCTTTTACATCGGCGCACGTATGGCGATCAATGGCACTATCACGCCGGGTATGTATCTCACCTATGCGGGTTTGGTTGTCATGATTATCTGGCCGATTCGTAATCTGGGTCGGCTCATTACGCAAATGTCTACGGGTATGGTCTCTATCGGCCGTGTGCAAGACATCATCCGGGAAGACCGTGAACCGCTGGAACAGGGTTCATACATCCCAGAAAATGGGCTGACGGGCGCAGTGAAGTTTGATCATGTTGGCTTTGCCTACAATGAAGATGGCAAGGTGCTACACGACATCACCTTTTCGGCTAAACCAGGGCAAGTAATTGCTTTGATGGGTTCGACTGGTTCTGGCAAGACATCGCTGGTCAACATTCTGCCCCGTTTTTACGATTATGATGAAGGCAGTTTGCAGCTTGATGGGGTGGAACTCAACGAGTATCCGCGTCACTGGCTGCGGCGGCAGGTGGGCATTGTCCAGCAGGAACCGTTCCTGTTCTCGCGCACCATTCGTGACAATATTACTTATGGGTTGAACCGCGAGGTTTCTGATGAGGAAGTGGAAGAAGCGGCTCGAGCGGCTGCCATTCATGACGTGATTCTGAGTTTCCCCAGAGGGTACAACACGCTGGTTGGGGAACGCGGGGTGACGCTTTCTGGTGGACAGAAGCAGCGTGTTACGATTGCACGGACGCTGCTGCAAAACCCGCGCATCCTGATTATGGATGATGCCACCTCGTCGGTGGATACGGAAACAGAGGCTGAGATTCGCGCTGCGCTAGAAAATCTGATGCAAAATCGGACGACGTTTGTGATTGCCCATCGTGTGCAAAGTGTGATGCAGGCGGATTTGATTTTGATGCTGGACAAGGGGTACATCATTCAACGTGGCACTCATGATGAATTGGTGAACCAACCGGGCATGTACCAACAGGTCTTCCAACTGCAAGCACGGATTGAGTCTGAACTGGAAGAAGAGATTGCCAACGCCGACAGTTCCAGCAATGGAAATGGTAAGGTGAATGGGAACGGTAACGGTAACGGCCGTTCCAATGGCAAGTTCGACGAAAAAATTAAATATACTATCTAATGGCGCGTCGCAAGCGGCACGTGGCGAATCCCGCGACCGGCCGCTTGCAACCCGCCTATGGAGTACGTCATCATGTCTGACGAATATCAATTTGAAGAAGAAGAATTTGACACACAATTCAATGGACAAACGATCCTGCGCGTTTTTAAGCAAGGTGCGAAGCATTGGCCGCTGATGATCATCTTTTTGCTGTCCATCAGTACCGTCTCGATTCTAGACAGCTACTTCACCTTTCTGAGCAAACGCATCATGGATGAAGGCATTATCGCTGGCGACACCGAAGTCTTGACTGGCATTGTCATCCAGTATGGGCTGCTGATACTCCTGCAAGCGGTGATGGTGTTCAGTTTTATCACTGCGGCGGCGATGCTCAGCGAGCGCGTTCAATACGACCTGCGCAAGACGATGTTTGGCCGCCTGCAAGAGCTGTCACTGTCTTACTTTGACCGCACGCCGGTGGGCTGGCTCATGTCACGCGTCACGTCTGATACACAGCGCGTGGGTGATTTGGTCTCCTGGGGTTTCCTGGACGTAACATGGGGTACTGCCAATATCTTATCGGCCGTATTTTTCATGTTCCTGATCAGTTGGAAGTTGACTTTGATTGTCCTGGTTATGATTCCCATCCTGATCGTTGTAGCCGGTCTGTTCAAGAAGAAGATTCTGGTGGAATACCGCAAGGTACGCAAGATCAACTCGAAGATTACTGGCTCGTACAATGAGAACATTACCGGGGTGCGCGTGGTCAAGGCGCTGCGGCGTGAAGAAGCGAATGCAGATGAGTTTGGTGAACTAACCACTGATATGCACGATGCGGGTTTCCGCGCGGCCTGGCTCTCAGCTTTGTTTTTGCCGGCAGTACAATTGATAACGGCCGTTGCCATTGGCGCAGTCGTCATCTTTGGCGGGTATGAATTCCAAATCGGCGGGCTAACCATCGGTGGCATGCAAGCCTTCATCTCCTACATCCTGTTTATGATGTGGCCGGTGCAAGAAATGGCGCGTGTCTATGCCGAAATGCAGCAGTCGATTGCCTCTGGTGAACGCATCTTCTCGTTAGTCGATGCCGTGCCGGAGATACAAGACCGTGAAAACGCGCTCGACCCCGGCACACTGCGCGGTGACATCGTTTTCGACCATGTAGATTTCTACTACGAAAAAGAGAAGCCGATTCTGACCGACTTCAACCTGACGATCAAGCAAGGCGAGACCATCGCCCTTGTAGGGCCGACAGGGGCTGGCAAGTCCACCTTAGTGAACTTAATCTGCCGCTTCTACGAGCCGCAAGGTGGCACCATTCGCATTGCTGGCATGGATTACCAGGACTTAACCCTGCACTCCATCCATTCCCGCATCGGTATGGTGCTGCAAACGCCGCATCTGTTCTCAGGCACGGTGATGGACAACCTGCGCTACGGCCGTTTAGCCGCGACCGATGACGAAGTGATTGATGCCGCTAAACTGGCTGGCGCTGACGAGTTCATCAGCAAACTGGAAGATGGCTATCACACCCAGGTTGGCGAGGGTGGTGTCTTGCTCTCGGTTGGGCAGAAGCAGCTCATCAGCCTGGCA
>JACSSI010000297.1 GCA_014879345.1 Anaerolineae bacterium
ACGCTAATTTACGCGAATTATTTGGCGTTATCCAACAAAAATTCGCGGTAATTCGTGACAATTCGATGCCATTTACAAAGGAGGGAAACGATTTGTTATGGATTTTAGACCTCCGAGGTTTTAAAAACCTCGGAGGTCTTCATTGTCATTTACTGTGCAATTAGTTCGCCAGTTACAACCGGGGTCTTGCCACAAATGAATGGGGTTTTTACTTTAACTTGAATGTCAAGTTCTTCACCGTCGGCAGAGATTTCGCCGGTGATATCAGCAGTCACTTTGACGCCCCCGCCCAAGTCAAAGGGAACGCGAGCGGTCAGAATGTTGGGATTTTTGGCGGTATTGGTGCTGCTGGCACTGATAGTGGTGGCTGGTATGGCGACGGTGCCGCAGAGGCCGCCGGCATTCACTTTCAAACCTTTTTCGATGTCAATGTGTGCGGTGATGTCGTCACCATCTTGTGTGACTGCCACAGTCAGGGGAGCGCTCGTTTTGTAGTCTGCATAGGCGATGCCGCTGAAGGTGCCGTTGAATGGCTCGGTAACGGCCGTTTCTCTGCCTGCTGCATATGTTGGCGTCACAATACTGACGCCGATTAAACCAATTGCCAGAATAATGCCGAATAACCACTTTTTCATGATGTGCTCCTTTTTAAATGATGAAGGATGAGGGATGAATGGATCGTCGTTCATCATTAAGTTGTTGTGTTAATTTGTTTGATAGAGCTAGGGTATCAGGAGAAAGGGGGCAGGGCTTTAAGGGAAAGTATCAGTTTCCTTATGGGAACCTTATGAATGTGAAACAGTTGGCAACGGTTATATGTTTAGCAAGGAGAGGAGTTCACTCAGGCAGTTGATGCGGGGGAAGTCAGCATCTGGGGGGAACGCTTGAAAACGGCCGTTTACCCCAATAAAAGGCAGCCCAGCCGCCACGGCCGTTTCATAATCAACCAGCGTATCACCGATGTAAACGGCCGTTTCTGCCGCTGCGCCCATCGCTGCCAACGCCAATTCAATACCCTGCGCATCTGGTTTGGGACGGTCAACATCGCCCCCCGTGATAACAACCTGAAAAAATGTGTCCAAATTCGTCTGTTTGAGATCACGCAGCACCCGTGATTTAGACCCAGAAGTAATCAAGCCCAGGGGAAAGCGAGCCGCCAACTGAATCAACGTTGGCATCGTCTGGGGGAACGGTTCGCAATCAATCTGACGCACAGCCTCCAGCCACACGCGATCCGCTTCCTGCCACTGTGCTTCCGGCAAGCCCACCAGTCGATACGTATGCAGCCAATCGGGCGAATAAATTTCAAAAAAACGCTCCTTGCTCACCTCAATGCCAAACTGCGGAAACATAATTTCATAGGCTTTGTAATGAGCCGCAAACGAATCAAGCAGCGTGCCATCCAGGTCAAACAAAAGGGTTTTGGGAGTCATATTTTTCATTGAAAATCCTCTTTGAGCGACCTATTATAACAAACCCCGGTCACTTTGACTGACAATTATAAGCCCTGTCTAAATAAAGCATGATGCACAGGTGAGAAACGGCCGTTTCCACCCAAAATCCATTCCCCTCTCCCCAATTTCCCGCTAAAATTCCAACCGTATCATCATCAACCCGAAAAAGGACACGACGCATGAACCGAAACCACCTCTTTATCCTTGCCATCATTTTCATTTTAATCCTGGCAGCCTGCCAAACAAACCCAGACCCCACCGAAGTTCCTGCTCCCGCCACCGAAGCACCTGTTGCAGAATCACCCGTTGCAGAACCCACCGAAACACCAACCGAGGTACCAACCAAAGCACCCGCTGCACAGTCAACTGAAAGCAGTGAACAAGCAACAGACACTCCAGAACTTGCAACCAGCGACACGCCACTTTCCACCGCTGCCCGCTTCCCCCTCGCCACCATCGTCAACGACGAAGGTGGCCCCGTCAGCCTCACCGGCGTCGTCACTTACACCAATCCCTTCTTCACCATGGGGGTGGCCGCGCCCGTCATCATCCTGGAAGACCAGGCTGGTTTCGTAGACCGGAACGAGCATTTCCTCATGCCCGTCGAATCTCAGGCACTCGCTCAAATCACCTCTGATTTCTTCGAGTCTCCCTTCTCCTACAGCCTGGCACTGCCCATCGAACCACAAGGCAGTTTGCGTGATGTGGATCAAGACGGCGCAGAAAACACGGGCGTTCAGATATTTGCCCCCGCCTATTGGACAAATACCTGGGGCGATCCCTTCCTGGAAGAACGCGACCTTTCCGGCGGCGGCTGGTCTACTGCCTACGCCTCCACCCGCCTTAGTGAAAACATTGATACCGAGCGCGAAATCGTTGGCGGCAAGTACCTCATCTATGCGCCCGACGATCAGCAAGGGTTTCCCAACGGCTTTGGCGCTGACGGCTTACTCTTTACCGAAGACGACCCCATCGTGCAGATACCGCAAGGCTACACAATCGTCGATATGGACACCGACCCCTTCACCTTCGACCGCGCCCGTCATCAGGTTGTAGACCTTATCGAGCCAGAAGGGGCAGCGTTGGACGACTACACTCAACTAAGTTATGCCGATGCCTTTGATGCCCTCATCGAGCAGCTTCGCAACGAGTATGCCTTCACCGATTACAAAGAGCTGGATTGGGACGCCATCCACGCCGACCTGCGCCCCGCCTTTGAAGCTGCCGACGCCGACAACGACCCCGAAGCATACCGCGTGGCTCTGCGCGATTTGGCCTGGTCTATTCCCGACGGACATGTCAGCGGCCCCTGGATTCAGGATGAATTTAGTTTTATGAACGCCAACGGCATTGGTCTGGTGGTGGATGAACTGGATAACGGCCGTTTCCTGGCAACCTACCTCCTGAATGATGGCCCCGCTGCCCAGGCTGGTATCGAACTGGGTGCAGAAATCCTGGCCTTTGATGGTGTTGCCATCAATGAAGCCGTCGAAAACACCATCGGCTGGACAGGCCCCTACAGCACTGACCACAATGAACGGCTGGGCAAAACCGCCTTTGTCACCCGCTTCCCCGTTACCACAGAAAGTGTTGACGTGACCTTTATCAATCCTGATGGCACCGAGCAAACCACGGCCGTCGCCACTGAATTTGAACAAGACAGCCTGTTTGCGGCTCTGGAACAATCGATCCCCACTGGCTTTGAACTGCCGCTTGAATACAAACTGTTAGAGGACAGCAATCTGGGTTACGTGCAAATTTTCAGCTTCTCTGACAACGACCTGCTCTCCGTGCAATTGTGGGAACGCATGATCCGAGAGCTGAATGAAAACGGCATCCCCGGCCTCATCATCGACATGCGCATGAACGGCGGCGGCAGCGGCTTCCTGGCCGACCAAATGGCCGCCTACTTCTTCGACGAAGAATATTCCCTGGGCAATTCCGGTTTTTATGAAGATGACCTGGGCGAATTCCGCTTCGATGATCGGGGAGAAGGATTCTTCATTCTGCCGCCGGAAGATTTACGGTATCATGGTGACATCGCCGTCATCGTGGGGCCAGACTGTGCCAGCGCCTGCGAGTTCTTTTCTTATGACATGACCATCGCCGACCGCGCCGAAATCATCGGCCACTATCCGACGGCCGGGCTGGGCGGCTCTATTCGCCGCGTGCTGATGCCGGAGGATGAATATTTCACCTTCACCGCTGGCCGCGCGGTTGATGGCGATGGCAATATCCACATCGAAGGCATTGGGGTAGTTCCCACCATTGATGTGCCGGTGACGGCTGAGTCGCTGCTGGGGGGTGAAGATGTGCTGCTGGAAACGGCCGTTTCCACCCTGCAAGGCACAACCAATGCCGAAATCATCGAAGGTAACGCCATGAACATCGGTGATACCATCAACGGCGACATCACCCAAGACCAACGTATTCGCCACACCATCGACCTTAGCGAAGGTGACATCGTCACCATCCTGCTTGACGGTGAATCAGCCAGCGGCGACGTACTCGACATGGTGCTCAATATCTACAACCTGGAAGACGACCTGCTTCTGAGCAATGACGACTTCGATAAAGAGGGCGCAGGCTCCGGCTTTGAAGGATTAGAAATCCCCTATGACTTAACCGTTGTTTTAGAAGTCAGCACCTATGAGGATGCCAGTCAGGGCACTTATACGCTATCAGTCAAAGAAAGTTAAGCCATTTTCCAGATTGGTCCAATCCTGGAGATTGGACCAATCTGCCACGCCTGGATCAGAGCTAACAATCTGGAGCCAGAATTAACCCAATCCATCATCATGAAAAAACTCATTATTTCCCTTCTCACCCTTTTCATCCTCCTCCTGGTTAGCTGCAAACAAACAGCAGAGACGCCAACACCTTTGCCGCCTACGACCACGCCAATCATCGTTGTTTCGCCGACAGAAACGGCCGTTGTTGATCAACCAACAGTCAACAGCCAACAACCAACAGTCAACAGTCAACAGCCAACGGAAAACGAGGCCCCTGCCACGAACGACCCGCCACCCGCCACCCCAAATGCAACCCAGAACACGTCCGACGCACTGGTGCAAAACCAGCCACTGCCGCGTGATCCCATCGCCCTGGCTATTGCGTATGATGGCATTTCACCACAACCAGTGCCCACCAGGGAAATCGTGACCACACCTTTAACCACTGGCACACGCCACCAACTCAAAGTGCTCAACACCGATAGCATCATCGTCAATGAAATTGAGGCAGAGTTAAAAGCAGTCGGCGACCACGCCTATTTCTGGTTTGAAACAGATAGCAGCGTTGCTAATCCCACCGCCGCCGAATTGGCACAAATGGCAGCCAGCTTTGACGAAATCTACGAGCAGGTCATCGCCATTTTCGGCTCTGAAGGTAATCCCGGGTTAGACGGCGACGCCCGCATCCACATCGTCAACGCCGACCCCGGCACGATTTGTGATGATGCAAACGCCTGTGGCTTGCTCGGCTATTTCAGCGCCAGCGACATCATCCCCGTCCACTACGATGCCAATTCAAATGAACGGGAAATGTTTGTCATGAACGGCAGCACCTTCGGCACAGAAGGGTATCTGGACACGTTAGCGCACGAGTTCCGCCACATGGTTGAAGCCAATTATGACGCCGGTGATATCGACTGGGCGGTGGAAGGTTCGGCGGTATTGGCGCAAGATTTGCTCGGTTATTCAGACGACGGTATTTATCGCGCCAACCTTTTCCTTGAAAATCCAGACCAGCAGCTCAACAGTTGGCCTGATGGTTTTACTACGGCCGCTTACGGGCAGGGCTATTTGCTCAACCGTTACATCTACAATCGGCTAGGCCCTGATTTGTACCGCGAGTTTGCTACCCATCCCGCTTCAGGACTGGATGCAGTAACGGCCGTTGCTGCCCAGCACAATCTCGATCTCGACGGCGAAACGCTCTACCATGATTGGCTTACCGCCCTCGCCATCCACGACCAACCGGGTGCAGACCCAAAATATGAACTACGTGAGGGAGTGGAAACGGCCGTTATGACCACCATCCACCCCGGGCAAGGCATCGACGACACCGTGCATCAATACGCCGCCGACTATTACCAACTCGGCAGCGGCCACAAGCAGTACACCATCAGCTTCGACGGCAGTGAAACCGTGCCGCTCATCCCGGCGCCGCCTGCCTCCGGCGAAATGATGTGGCTGGCAAATCGCGCCAACTACAGCCAGGCACAGCTCACCCGCCTCGTTGACTTAACTGGTGTAGAGACCGCCACCCTCAACTACAAAGTTTTCCACGAGATTGAACAAGGTTATGATTTTGCTTACGTAGCCGTTTCTGAAGATAACGCCTGCACTGAGCCGTGCCGAAGTGGCCGTTCCTGGCAGCCCCTCACCGCCCCCCACATGCAAGGACTCGACCCCGAACACGACCCCAGTCACAGCGCCTACGCCGACCGCTTCTACACCAGCAGCAGCAACGGCTGGGTGCAAGAAACCATCGACCTCACCCCCTACGCCGGGCAAGAAATCCTGCTCCGTTTTGAATACGTCACCGATGAAATCTACACCGAATCCGGCCTCGCCCTCGACGACATCAACATCCCGGAAATCGGCTTCTACGACGATGCCGAATCCCTGGATGAAGCCTGGACAGCAGATGGCTTCATTCGTGCCACAGGCAGCATCCCGCAGCAGTGGCACTTGCAGCTCATCACCTTCCCCGACGGCACACCACAGGTGCAGTTCCTTCCTTTGGACGAAGCCGCAGCCGGCATAATTGAACTCAATTTAGCAAAAGGTGAACAGCCCCCCATCCTCATCGTCGCCGCCACGGCGCCGATGACGTTGCAGCCAGCCAGCTATTCTCTGGCAATCCGGTAGGCTTAGACCTGACAGGTTTCATCACGCCTCAAGCTGCCACCACCTATGGCAGAGCGATCATCGCGCAATTTTATGATTTATGTAAACCTGTCAGGTCTTGACCACCC
>JACSSI010000298.1 GCA_014879345.1 Anaerolineae bacterium
GGGGCCTTGATAGCCGTCACGCAGTTCATAATTGGTGAATGCATTGCGGTGGGCTGTTACCACGGCACGAGTGCGCTCAACTTGTGGTGAGCCGTTATTAAACAAGATTCTTCTTTGGGTTTGTAATTTTATTTTCCAGGCCAGCGCCGGCAGCAGTCGACGATCCCGGAAGTAGTAGAGAAAGCGACCGGTTAAATAGGAGAATAGACGTTGGTCTGCTTCATTATAATTTGGAGCCGGGCTATCAACGATGGCTAAGTAGGCTACTTTTTTTCCTTGCTGCTCTAGTTGCAGAGCCATCTCATAAGCAATCCATGCACCTGAACAGTGACCACCTAGATAATAGGGGCCTTGGGGTTGAATGCTTTGCATGGCTTCGATGTTGTGGGCAGCGATTTCTTCAATAGAGGTGTGCGGGGTTTCATTTTCTGCGAGTCCGAATGGTTGGATGGCGTAAAACGGCCGTTCCTCTGGGAAATGGCTGGCAATATCACTAAACTCAATCACACTAATCGTATACGGTGCCACATAAAAGAAAGGAGCCTTGTACCCTGTCGCTTTAATAGGCACAAGCACAGACCAGTCCGATTCCCAGCTATCATCGTCAATTCTTGCCGCCAATTCAGTCACGGTCGGTGCTTCAAATAAAGTAGAAAGAAGCATACTCTTTCCAGTTCGCTGATCCAGTTTTGCAAACAGTTCAAGCGCTAACAGAGAATGACCGCCAAGCTGGAAGAAATTATCATACACACTAATCGGCTTTTTATTTAAGACCTCTTCCCAAAGTGAAACCAGCATTTTCTCCGTTTCCGTACGGGGAGCGGTAAAAGATTCAGCAGATTGCTCGATAGCAGGTTCTGGCAAAGAACGGAAATCAATTTTGCCATTCGGTGTTAAGGGTATCTTATCCAAAATGGTAAATGAAGCCGGAATCATAAAACGTGGCAGTTTTCCCTTGCAAAACTCTCGCATTTCTTCTGCGCTAACCACTGATTCGGAATCTTGCAGAACAAGATAAGCCACCAACATTTGAGAATCCATATCAGCTTCATGGGTGACAACAATACTCTTTTTTACCGAAGGATGATGCCCCAAGGTCGCCTCAATTTCACGCGGTTCAATGCGATATCCACGAATCTTGATTTGCCGATCTTTCCGTCCCACAATATCAACCGTACCATCATACCGATAGCGTCCCAGATCACCCGTTTTATAGAGCATATCGTTGTCCAGGTTCGTAATTGGGTTACGAATAAAACGTTCTTGTGTCAATGCGGCATCTCGTAAATAACCTTTCGCCAAATAAGGTGTCCGGATATGAATTTCACCCAATTCCCGGATGCCAGCCATTTCTTCCTTTGCATTTAAAATGAGAAGTTGGGCATCAGAAATGCCGCGCCCAAGTGGAATGCGCTCTAAAGCAGGTGTTTTCACTTTTTCGGTTGCTTCAAAAGAAGGGACGATGAAATAACTCATTGCCTGAGGTGTTTCCGTAGCCCCGTAGAAATTGACACATGTGACTTGTGGCGCAACGGCTCGAAGCCGTTCAACACTGTGTTTGGCTAACACATCACCCCCAAAAAATGCCAGACGCAATGAAGGTAAACTCACACCCTCACCGTTTAATTGATAGTGCATGGTCAGTGCCTGACTTATTGCCGGTGTTAAATGGGTAACGCTAATATCCTGCGCTTTAAACCATTGAGCTAAACTGCCGGGTTGCAGCATTTCTTCTTGAACAGGAATTAGCAAGGTTGCACCCAGGCAAAGTGGTGTAAAAATATCGCGCAGCAATGGATCGTGGCCAAGCCCAGAAAGCAAACTGAAGCGATCTGTGCTTACAAAGCCAAAGGTTTCTATATGCCACTTAAAGAAATGTGTGAGTGACTTATGTGGCCCAAGAACGCCTTTTGGCTGCCCAGTGGAACCAGATGTGAAGGCGATGTATGCCAGGTCATCCCCTGCCAGATCAATAGCTGGCATCGTTATTGGATAGGCTGTTAGCAGGTTGTTTCCCGCCAGATTTTTCAGGCGGGGCAGGGTTATCTGACAGCAAATATTATGCTCTTTGAGATGTGCTTCAAGTTCTGGTGGTAATGGACCTGCTGCCTCTAGTTGAATAAATCCCCGAGGTTGAGATAGCTCAATATAGTTTATTAACCGTTGTGCGGGATAATCTGGGTCTAATATCACAAATGCTGCCCCTGCCTTGAGAACCCCAAGAAGTGCCCAAACCAAAGAAGCAGAACGATGTGCATAGATTGGCACGACATCTTGTGGTTGAATGCCCGCCTGAATCAGGTGATGGGCAAGTTGATTGCTTCGTGTCTCCAATTCTTGATATGTCCAGCTATCTTGAGCGTCCATAACTGCGATGTTCTGTGGAAACTGGGCTGCTTGTTGTGAGGCAAGTTCATGTATGGCTTCTTGCCATTCAGATTGCAGGCTCATTTTGGGATTTGGCAGGACATTTTGAGCGTGGTTAGTTACTAAGGTGTAGTCATTAATTGTCTTATCTGGAGACTCAATAATTTGTGCTAAGAGGCTGAGGTATTGGGCTAAAAACTCTTCCATCGATTCTGAAGCGAATAAATCTGCATTATAAACCAGAGAAAGATCGATATCTTCGCCACGATTGTAGAGGTATAGTGTCAGATCGAATTTTGAGTCTTCTTGGGGATTATGAAGGTCTTCTATTTCAATTCCGGGTAGTTTAACAACTTCCACGTTTTGATTAAACATGTTAAAGAGGACTTGAAATACAGGTGTCCTACTCAGGTCTCGTTCAGGTTGTATTTCTTCCAATAGTTTTTCGTACGGGATGTTTTGATTAGCGTAGGCATCTAGGCATACTTTTTGTATGCGTTTAAGCAGGTTGTTGAAGCTGGGAGCCCCAGAAAGGTCTGTCCGCAATGCCAATGTATTTAAAAACACGCCAATGATTGGTTCTAGCTCTGTGTTTTCTCGACCAGCAATAGGGGAGCCTATGATGATATCTTCTTGCCCAGATATGCGATATAACATGGTGGTGAATGTAGCCAACAGTAACATGAATAAAGTGGTGCCTTGCTGCTGTGCGAGCTGATTCAAGGCTCTTGTCTCTGCTTGTGACAAGATATGATTTACTTGTCCACCACGATAGGTCTGGATATTTGGACGTTGGAAATCTGCAGGTAGTTCTAGAAGTGGTAGTTTTCCTTTAAGTTGTTCCTTCCAGT
Source organism: Anaerolineae bacterium (assembly GCA_014879345.1). Classification (GTDB taxonomy): domain Bacteria; phylum Chloroflexota; class Anaerolineae; order Promineifilales; family Promineifilaceae. The sequence continues at coordinate 3,219 of JACSSI010000298.1, forward strand.
AAGCTAGTTCGGTGTTGAGTTGGTCTGTGTCTAGGGTGTTTTGCTGCCAGGCGGCAAAGTCAGCATATTGAATGGTTAGGTCTGGTAAGGGGGATGTTTCTTCTTTGATAAAAGCCTGATAGTGCATGACTAATTCTTTTTGGAAGATTTGAAATGACCAGGCATCTGAGGCAATATGGTGCATGTTCCAGAGGAAGTGATGATCTTCTTCTGTTATCCGTATTAGTCTTGCTTTGAGTAATAAATCACGGCTGAGGTCGAATGTTTTTTGAGATTCTTCCTGGAATATTCGCTGCGCTTCAGCTTTACGTTTTTCTGGTGGAAATGCGCTAATATCGTCGAAGGGCAATGTGTATGATTGAAAAGGTGTGATTACCTGGTAGGGTCGTCCGGAAACGGCCGTGAATGTGGTGCGAAGTGAGTCGTGACGGCGAAATATCTCACTGATACTTTTTTCAAATGCCGCAATGTTTAAGGGGCCAATGAGACGGACTGCCCCAAAAATATTATAAGTTGGGGTGTTTGGCGTTAGTTTATCCAGGAACCACAGGCGTTGTTGTGCGTATGAAAGGGGGATGGGTTTAGTCCGATCACATGCAGGTATCCGTGGTTCGATTTCAATATCTAGTCCTTCTTCTTCTAAGAGGAGTTCAAGTAATGATTGGCGGTCTGATGCCTGGCCCATAAGTTGTTTCCTTAATATTTATAATCGTGGATTTATTTATTGTACCCGATACGTGTACCTGTTTTGGTTTAACAGTTTTAGGTTTATTTGGATTGTTGGTGGTTTGGAATGCAGGGTATGAGGATACTTACTACCCTCTTTAATCAATCACAATTTATCTGTATGTTCAACCATTTTTAATTCTACTATGCTTTTTATAGTCCACTATGGTAGTTATTTCAACATCTTGTCAGTTTTTGTGTCAAAGAAAAATGGTACTGTGAAAATGTTTCATTGAATCTAACGATAATGGGGGGAGGGTTTATCTAGCGTGATGCTGGTGTGTCGATGATACCCGCCATTTCGTAATAGCTGTGTAAGCTCTACCACATTATTCCGTAATAACTTGTCGGTAAACTCTTCTTCGTGCAGCAAAACGCTGCTAACTTTATAAAAATTGCAAGAGGAGTAAATGATTATGAAAAAGTCGACTGTGTTTTTGATGATGTTACTGGGTATTTTTGTGTTGGCGGCGTGTAGTTCGACGCAGGCTGTGGAAAATGGGGGAGAAACGGCCGTTATGCCCGAAAAATCCGACGACATGATGGTGGACGACATGGCTGAAAGCGAGGATGCCATGTCCGATGACAAAGATGACATGATGGCTGAAAGCGAACACGACACAGACATGGCCGAAGAAACGATGACTGACGACGCAATGGCTGATGACAGTATGAGCGAAGATGCCATGTCTGATGACGCCATGTCCGATGACGCCATGTCTGATGACACCATGTCCGATGACAAAGATGACATGATGATGGAGCTTCCCGCCTGGCAAACCATCGCCCTCACCAACGCTGCCACCGGCGAAACCTTCACCCTGGCCGATTTTGCAGGGAAAACAGTCTTTGTGGAGCCAATGGCTACTTGGTGTACCAACTGCCGCAGCCAGCTCACCAACGTGCGCGAAGCCCGCAGCCAGTTTGGCGATGAGGTTGTCTTCGTGGGGCTAAGTCTGGAAACCAATATCAGCGATGAGGAACTGGCCGCTTACCAAAGCAATGAAGGCTTCGACTGGACATTTGCTGTCATGTCGCCTGAACTGCTGCAATCTTTAGCCGATACCTTTGGCCGCAGTATCACCTCCGCCCCGTCCACCCCTCATTTCATCATCCGGCCGGATGGCAGTTACACAGAACTCGTCACCGGCATTGACACGCCAGATGTGCTTGTGCAGCAAATTCAGGCAGTTCAATAATAAAAACGAAAGATTAAAGATTGAAGACTTGCCGGTCTCCAATCTTTAATCTTTAATCTTTAATCTTGTTATGAATCAATTACTCGAAGCATTTATTCTGGGCAATACGGCTATTCTCACCAACGTCTGTATTTTGCCTTTGTACCCTGGTCTGATTGCGTTTATGGCGGGCAACGCCGCCAATGAACGAGCGCGTAAGGCGACCAAGTGGCTGGGTTTGCTGGTTTTATTAGGGGTGCTAACACTGATGACTGTCGTTGGCGCGTTGCTCTATGTTTTCCAGCAATCATTTGGCGCTATTTTTCCGGTGCTGCTGCCTTCCATTTATGGCATCATCATTCTCTTGGGGTTGCTCATGTTGACCGGCCGTAATCCGTTCAATCGCTTGAGTACCGTGCAAATGCCTGCCTTGCGTAATCCGTATGTAGGTGCTTACGTCTATGGCTTGCTTTTGGGGCCGATGACGCTACCTTGCGCTGGCCCTATCATTTTGAGCGCCTTTTTGCTCGGTGCGAATAGTTTCACCGATTTGGCAGATGGTTTACTCTACTTTTTTGCGTTTGGGCTGGGGTTTGGCTGGCCGTTGGTGATGCTGCCGCTGTTGGCGGCTCCTTTGCAGCGCCGTTTCACTGGCTGGACGACCGGTAATTATAAGTTGCTTACACGACTTTCCGGGGTACTGCTGGTGGGGATTGGGCTGCTGGGCATTTATGTGGATTTGCTGCCGATGTTTGTATGAGGGTGACGAAAGATTGAAGATTAAAGATTGGGAACCGATGTGTTTTTAATCTTTACTCTCATTTTGATTCGCTGCCGCTACCAACTGTGTCACCATCTCCAGGTCGGTGACGCCGCTGTGCAGCACGCTGGAATAGGCATGGACTGACAGGGAACCAGTCTCAAGGGGGAGTTGGCTTAGCAAGCGCCCCACATTGCCAATTTGGATGCCGCCGCCCAGAACGATCTCGATACGGCTGCTTGCTTGCTGGATTATTTCAGCGAGTAGAGGAACACCTGCCAGCACGGGTTGGCGGCTGCCCCAGGGTGTGCCACTCGTCAACACACGAGACACGCCTAAATCGATAAGCATTTCAACTGTTTCATGTGGATTAGTGGCCGCGTCAAAGGCACGATGGCACGTTGTTTTGAGACCGTGGGCGTGGGCGGCATTGACCAGTTGGCGCATGGTTTGCATATCGAGACGGTTGTCTTGTATTGCACCGAAAACGACGCCATCTGCTTTGTGGGAAACGGCCGTTTCCACCCCC
>JACSSI010000299.1 GCA_014879345.1 Anaerolineae bacterium
AAAATAGAGCCTGTTCCTTTTACAGAAACAGGCTTTTTCTATGCCAGTTGAATCGTCTCCATGATTGGCCGGAGAATAGCATACACTGTGACGGGTTCCATTCGGCCACGAATAGCAACGGGGGACTGTAGTTCTGTAATGAAGCGCCCGATAATTTCTGTTCGTGTCGATTCTCCCACCAGAATTTGGTCAGCAACGGCCGTTTCCGCCAATTTAACCGCTACCTCCACCACATCACCCAACGCCGTATACCCACGCCCTTCGCCAGACTGCCCATAGCCCACAATCGCCCGACCCGTAGCCATACCATACCCAAAATGAACATGCCGGTGTGGGTGATCATACGTAGAAAAAGAGCGATGATACGCCTTCAGTTCTTTTTGAAGCGCCAGCGCCGTATGAGCAGCCAATTCCGGGTGATTTTCCTGGGCAAGCGGGGCATTGAAAACGGCCGTTATCCGGTGTCCGCCATTCTCCACAATCATCCCTTCCGCCTGCAAAATCGCCTGAGAAACCATATCCCGAAAATATGCCACCATGCGCATCACCTCATCAGGATCATAGTGAGCAACTTGCTGCCCAAAACCGCGCAAGTCAACCGCCAACACCGTGACCGTTTGCAGGTGTCCCCTCAAATCCAGCTCCCCTTTTTGCACACCAACCAGCGTGGCCTGAGCCACCTCTGGCGCAACACGCATCTCCAGCAAGCCCATAATCTCCCGGCGGCGGCGCACTTCAACGGAATACCGATACGCCGTCACCATAGCATAGCTAAGAACAATCGTCAGCACCGGATAAAAAATATCCAACATGACATGGCTGGCATCAAACACCAAAAACGCCGTAAGCAAATAAAAGAGGATCAAGCCGATGGCAAACAACAAACCAGACCAGGGTCGCGTACACAACAAACCGGTTACAATCCCCAAAATCAATAAAATCAAAACCAATACGATGTCTGCTGGCCGGTAAATGAAATTACCAGACCAAATGGATTCGATGGCATTAGCCAATATCTCAACGCCATACATCGGACGGCCGTTACTCACTGGCGTCAGATAGCGATCCGGTTCAGCCGTCGCGGTGATGCCAATTAAAACCAGCTTGTCCTTAAACAACTCAGGCGCTATCTCCCCCGCCAACACATCCCGATAGCTCACAGTCGTAAACGTCGCATTATCGAGTTGTGCTGGCGGCCCCGCATAAAAAATATCATATTCCCCCGCAGCGCCAACCGGAATTTCTCTGCCGATTACAGCCAGTTTGCCCGCTTCTGGAGAAGTCGGCTCCATGACATCTACGCCCAAAAACGTCTGCAAAGCCGCCAAAGCCAGGGAGGGGTAACTGCCAGATGCTACTTCAATCACCATCGGCAACTGCCGCACCAAGCCATCGTCATCATGGAGAATATTCGTATGCCCAATGCCTGCGGAGGCTGCTGCCAGATTGGCATTAGGCAGTGACTCCGCCTGAAACGCCATGACGCCGTCGCTATGATAACCATCGCCGCCACCCAACACCGGCTGCACCACATTCCCTGCCGCCCGCATCGCCGCTGCTAACTGGGCATCATCTGCCGTTGCCGCTTCAAACAAAAAGTCAAATGCAATCGCCTTGGCGCCGGCCGCCACCAACTGCTCTACCAACTGCGCATGAAGTCCGCGTGACCAATTATCCCACCGTCCATATTCCGCCAAACTGGCATCGTCTACCGCCACAATGGTGACAATATCACTCACGGGGTAGGATGTCAGCAGCACATCCCGCATTTGACTATTTGCCGGGGCAAATACGCCAGCAAGCATTAAAAAACTCACCAGCAAACCAGCCGTCAGGCCAATCATCGTCCTGGCTAACGACAGTCCTTCTCGATCTTCTAGCAGTTGCTCATAAAAAATTGCGCTATAAATTTTGAAACGCAATGAGAACGGCACGATAGCAGGCAGGCTGCCCGCCGTTTGTTGAATCTCTTTTAAAATTTCAACCTGAGTTTTCTCTTCAATTTCAGCCGCAAGTATCGTTTGAATGGCGCGTTCACTTTTCATCTGTGCCAACAAGGGAATGATACGGCGAGCCTGACCTTTATCTTGCACAGCCAACTGCGCCAGTTTTTCATCGTCGCTTTCTGACACCATGGTCGGCTGCCACTGCTCTGCCTGAGGCAGTTGTTGGGCAAGAAGCGCCAATGCATCCTGGCGTAATGCCCAGCTTTCGGCATTCATCGTCAACGCTACCAGGCGGGTTAATGTTTGCCTGTCAACAGATTCGGAAGGCGGCTCCTGTAACCACAAGGAAATTGCTCGGGAAACGGCCGTTTCTTCCTCCAACATCAGCGTCTGCCGACAAACCTCAGCCCGCACCGATCCCGCTTCAAGCGCCGCCCACCACGGCTGCAACCGGTAATCGTAAACCAGCGCTCCCCGCAGCATAAACTGCTGCCACTGCGCATTTTGCTTCAACACCTGTACCCGGTCTAACGAAAACGCCGCATCAATATAGGCATAGTGCGACAATCTCGCCGGAAATTCATCCTCATTTGGCCGCCAATCTGAAAGGAAAAGCCGCAAAAGATGTTCCGCATCCATCAATGACAGCATTTCCTCATCAAGCGTTTCCACCGACTGTATGGCTCCCACATGCAGCCCTGCCTGCGGAAGCAGCGCCTGTGCCACCAACTGATACGCATCCATCACCGTAGACGGCCGTTCTGTCCAATGAAACGCCGTTAACTGCCGAATAACGGCCGTAAACGCCGCCGGCACAGCAGAATTAGTCTCATGCAAATCAGGTATATCCGCCTCACCTTGATATTGCCGTGCAGCCAGACTTTCCGTACCTTCCCAGGGCAGTTTCCCCGCCAACATCTCATAAACAAGAATCCCCAAACTGTAAATATCAGATTGCGGCACCATCCCCAAACGATTATGCTGCTCAAACGAAGCATACGCCTCTGTCCCCCGCCCCGTATGCAAAATATTTGTTTCCCTGCCCAACTCCCGCGCCAACCCAAAATCAGAGAGATAAACTCGTCGCTGACTATCCAACAACACATTGTCTGGCTTCAAATCTCGATGAACCACCCCCCGCGCATGTAAAAACGCCAGTGCCGAGCAAATCTGCCCCGTAATCGCCAACGTATCAGCCACCGACAATGGGCCACCCCGCAATAAATCAGCCAGAGAGCCCATACAGTTATAACGCATAGCAAAATACGTATAAGATTCCGAACTACCAAAAGTATATAAAGGCAAAATATGAGGATGCTCAAGAGAGGCAATAAGGTGAGCCTGCTGCTCAAAATCAGTTAATATATTTGTCGAATAACTCGCAGCCCCAGGCGTGAATGCAATCTTCAGCGCCACAACCCGCTTGCGGCGATTGTCCCACCCCGACCAAACCTCAGCCTCCCCGCCATGCCCTACAGCTTCCAGCAGCGTATACTCATCTAATTGGAACCCTCTTTCCAACTTCTCTGCCTGATTATAATTTCCGGTAAACATTTATTTATCAAATATAAGTGGTTAGCTTTGAATCCTTATTACCAGAATCATAACACAGCCACATGAAATCATCTGCACAAGATGACACATCCTTCAACAAAATAAATCAAAGTTCCTACAGACACTATGTAACACATCATGTAAGCTATATAAATGATACTGATCTGATAATATGGAGCCAAATAAACTATAAACCTTCATTATCAACACCTTAATCATCTCAGTTTACTTGAAAACCTGAAATATCCTCCATATAAAGTATAATTCCATAAATCACAACATTGAGGCTAAGAAAACATGGCAAATTCAACATTTTGCCCAGTCTGTCAACGAAAAAACGATATCGAACTCAACCGCTGCGCTTACTGCGGCTCAATATTGCGCACGCAGCAATCCGGCATTGGAATTCATACCACACTCAATATCACACCTACTTTAGAAAACCTTAGGACTGATGTTCACTGTCAAGAATGCCTGGCACAGATCACGGAAGGTGCCATTTGCTTTATTATTGAGAAAAAACAAACGCCCATCATCTTTCATAATGTTTCAGAAACTATTCTGGGTCGCTTTTTTGATGAAGCAGCAGACACCAACTTTGATCTAGACCCTTACGGAGGGGGCGCCTTTGGCGTTTCCAGGCGACACGCCCGCATTGTACGTGTTAACAACAAATTTGTCTTTGAAGATTTAAACAGCACCAATGGCTCCTGGCTCAATGGGCAGCGCATTCCCACAGGCACCACTTATCCACTCATGAGCGGCGACCAAATTTGGCTGGGACAATTCAAGCTACAGGTCTGCTTCCACCAACCAGAAGTTAGCCCCCATTCAATCATACTTTTACGAGATACAACAAAATCATCAGCCGCAAAATTAACACCTGACCAATTAATTACCAAAATTGCCCCGTATCTAAAAGCCATCTCGGATTTGCAAGCTATTGCAGCGCACTGCCTTCAACAAGGAACAAAAGATGTGGCTATTGAAAAAATAGATGCCTCCGGGTCTGACTCTTATATTGTGGTACACGTCGTCAATCATCCCGAAGCCATTCAGCTCATCCGCAAATGGATTACCCCCTGGCGGCGAGAACAAGCTATTGCAGAAGACCCGCTACCAGATGCCACCGAAACAAAACAAGCAATTGCACAACTTACCCTGAAGCTTATTGCCGACATCTCCCCAGGTTTGGATAATGACGCACGCTTTGCCATGATAGAAAAAGCGCTGCCCATTGTGACCTCTCTGGCAACCAGTTCAATTGAGCTATCGTTTGAGGCTTTGTAACAGGTGTTTGGTTGACGTAGATTGCAGAATCAAGAAATAAAACTAAAACGGGAGATTGGTTTGTCACCAATCTCCCGTTTTTTGTTTCGCTTGGCGTTACGGATTCATACGGTTGAGGGTGCGGGGGAATGCAATCGTCTGGCGGATATGCTCAATGCCACAAATCCAGGCTACCGTCCGTTCTAAACCGAGTCCAAAACCACTGTGCGGCACGCTACCGTATTGACGTAAATCCACATACCATTGGTAGTGCTCTAACGGCAATTCGTGGCGTTCGATGGCGGCGATGAGCAAATCTGGATCGCTCATGCGTTCACTGCCACCGATGATTTCACCATACCCTTCGGGAGCCAGCAAGTCAACGCTTTTGCACACTTCAGGACGGCCGGGCCACGGTTCCATATAAAACGCTTTCACCTGGGAGGGATAGCCGTACACAAAGACAGGTTTGTCGAATTGTTTGGTCAGTTCGGTCTCGTGAGGAGCGCCAAAGTCGTCGCCCCATTCGATGGCGAGTTGTTCTTTGAGTTCGGGGTCATCTGTGGCTTCACGGAGAGCGTGGATGCGCTCGATGGCCTCGTCGTAGCTGATGCGTGGGAAGGGAGCGCTGATGTTTTCCAACACTGTCAAGTCACGTTCCAGGAATTCCAGTTCGGCTCGTCGTTTTTCTATGGTGGTTTGTACGACGTAGCTGACAAATTGTTCCTCGAAGTCCATGAGGTCTTCCAGGTCGAAGAAGGCCATTTCCGGCTCGACCATCCAGAATTCAGCCAGATGGCGGCGGGTTTTGGATTTTTCGGCGCGGAAGGTGGGGCCGAAGCAGTACACTTTGCCAAAGGCCATGATGTCGGCTTCGTTATAGAGTTGGCCGGTTTGGGCGAGGTAGGCTTTTTCTTCAAAGTAATCTACTTCAAAGAGGGTGCTGGTGCCTTCAGCGGCGGCAGGGGTGATGATGGGGGTGTCGATGTTGATGAAGCCGTTGTTGTCGAAGAAGTCGATGATGGCGCGTTTGATGGTGGCACGCACACGCATGACGGCCCACTGCTTGCTAGAGCGCAGCCATAGGTGGCGATTATCCATCAAGAAATCGACGCCATGTTCTTTGGGGGTGATGGGATACTCTTCGACATTTTGCAGCACTTCGACGGCTTCGATGCCAATTTCGTAGCCGCCAGGAATGCCGGGCGCACGGCCGTTTTCCTTTACAGTTCCCGTGACAATCAAAGAAGATTCCTGGCCGAGTCGCTTGAGCGTTTCAAACAATTCTTCGCCCAGATCGGGCTGGTAGGCGACACCCTGGCAAATGCCGGTGCCATCGCGCAGGCGCAGGAACATGAGCTTGCCTTTACGCGTGGAAGCGTAGAGCCAGCCTTTGAGGGTTACTTGTTGACCGACGTAATTGGCGATGTTTTCAATGCGAAATTCTTGTTTCATAGGGGTCTCCGAATGGAAAATTATGGCGCAGATTGTACCACGATCACGCGGTATTGACCGCCAAACATGCTGGGTTCCAGCAATTCTCAATTTGAAACATAGTCGTAGGGGTGGGACAGGCGGATCATATTTTTGCCAGTCACCAACGCCTTTTCTCCCGCCTGTCTC
>JACSSI010000300.1 GCA_014879345.1 Anaerolineae bacterium
GGAGTGACGTTATCACTATCACGAATTGACATGCGTTCGCGGACTACACGTTCCATACGGCGCAGCCCCACGCGAATCTTAGCTTGCAACAGTTCGCCAACTGTCTTTACACGACGATTACCTAAATGATCGATGTCATCAGGCCCTTCGAGGCCATTATTGATGAGGATCATCCGCTTTATCATGCGTACGATGTCTTGTTGCGTAACTGTACGATGCTCTAACGGCACAATGCCATTTAACCCAAGCCGTTTGTTGAGCTTATAACGACCAACACGAGCCAAATCATAACGACGACGATCATAAAGCTGTTCATGCAGGTATTGGGTGGCATTATCTAATGTTGGGGGATCACCCGGGCGCATACGTTTGTAAAATTCGATGAGCGCCTGTTCAGCAACTGATTTATCGGGATCCCACGGTGGTTCTTGCTCAATACTACCTTGAATGTAAAGATGTTCGCCATTGGTATCAACATCTTCAAACAGCGCCAACAGTTCTTCGTCGGTTCCTTCTTTTATGAGCGCATTTCCTAATTGATCATCAACCGCAGCCATCGCCCGCAAGAATAATGTAACCGGCACTGTGCGTTTACGATTAAATTTGACGGTCAGATAGTCAGTCTTGCGTGTTTCAAATTCCATCCAGGCACCACGATCTGGAATGAGCTTGCTCATCGCCAAAGGACGTCCAGTGGTACGCTCATCGACAACTTCAAAGTATGCGCCAGGTGAACGGATTAGCTGACTGACGACTACTCGCTCGGTGCCATTAATAATAAAGGTACCGGCGGGTGTCATGAGTGGGAAATCACCCATGAAAATATCTTGAACGATTGGCTGATCTTGATCCGTGCTATACAGCATACACGACACGTTGAGCGGTGCAGCGTAGCTCATATCGCGTTCAACGCACTCATCCACGCTGTATTTTGGCTCACCAAACCAGTATTTCAGATCAAAGCCTTCAACTTCAGGGCGATCACTTGGAAAGTAGAGTTTCAAATCGCCGTTAAAGGATTCAATTGGAGAAATTTCATCGAATAATTCAGCGATACTCTCATCTCTGAATATTTCAAAGGAGTCTAGCTGAACATCGATTAGGGTAGGCAGCTCTAGTGGATCAGTTGTGCGTGCATACGTTTTAGTCGGAAGTTTTGACATTTATTCTCACCCTGCTCCCAGGACAAACAATTAAGCTTATCCTTAGAAAGTTATATTTTTTCTTCTCTATTAAGCGTAGATATACCGCAAACAAGGGGTGCAACTAGATGCGTTGCACCCCCTGTATTATCACCTGTCTGGTTACGATTCCATCCTGGTTAATAGCGATCCTTTGTAAAATGTTTCCACAAATACGCGAACGCGCATTATATGGTTTTTGCGTTATGCTGTCAAATCTGTATAAATGTCGATTATTTGCCGCCCGGCATGCTGCCAACTGTATTTTTCGATGACTCTTTTGCGCAGATTCTCTCCCTGTTTTTTTTGTGCTGCGGGGTTATGAAGAAGGCTTTGTATTGATTCGGTGAAGGCGTTGATATCGCCCAAAGGGGCATATGTACCCAGGTCTGCCAGGTATTCACGATGGACAGGGGAGTCGTAGGCGACGATGGGTTGGGCTAATGCCATGTAGTTTAGCACTTTGCCACTGCCTTCGGTGGTGGACATTTTGGGGGCGACGGCGATGTCGCCTAAGGATAGGTAGAGCGGAGCATCCCGGTATTCGACTTTGCCGGTGAAGGTCATGATGTCGGCAACATCTCTGGTTTGAGCGATGGTTTGGTAATGGTTGACGTTGGGGTAGCCCATCATGAGGAAATGTGCTTTTTCACCGGCTGCTTTGAGGCGAACGGCCGTTTCTATTAGATGTGGCACGCCTTGATAATCTGTCATGAGACCCAGGTAAGCAATAATTGTACGATCCAATGGGATACCCAGTTGGTTTTTTAGCTGATTCTTATCTTCTGTTGAAAATTTCTCTGGATCAAAACGGGTGGTGTTGGCACAGTCGGGCAAGGCGTGGATGCGCTCTTGCGGAATTTTGAATTCTTGCTGCAATACTTCACTGGCATGAATGGAACTGGTTAAGATGGCATCCGGGAACCAATCGGTGATGAATCGTTCTAAACGATGGGCGATGGCAAAGAAACGGCCGTTTTTATTCAAAAAATGATGATCCACCATCTCCGCTGTCAGGCTACCCTGGAAATCAAAGACGAGCGGCACGTGTAACATCTTAGCCAGCATACCCCCAATCAGAGCGCCTTCGTGCATGTGGCCGTGAATCACATCTGGGCGAAAACGCAGCCCTTCCTTGATTGTCTTGGCCGCCAAATACACATCAAAGGCTAATTTATGGCGGGATGAACCGACTTCATAATCAGTCCGGTAGGGTAATGGGGCTGTGCGCCGAACATCTAGCCCAGGCATATCGCTTCCTTTATAGTAGGTGACAATCGCCAGTTCCTGGTTTAACTCTTGTAGTGTGTAGGCTTCTTCCAGGATACGGATGTGGCCGCCATAGTCACTAAAAAATGAGGTAGGCGCAACCATTAAGACACGAAAACGACGCGGAGGCTTATTCTGCGCCGCGTCGTCTGTTAACAGGTGCGGGGATGGGTTTAACGGCGTCATACAATCAGCTTTTATGATTCGTTTTTCTTTTTTCTTGAGGCGAAGGCACCCATGAAATGAGATGAAATGGTATTGTTGTCAATATCAGGTGCTGCTATTTCATCCCAATCATTTTTCTCCCGATTAGACAACCAGGCTGCCCGTTCTTCAAACAAGCCAGATAGCGTCGCTGCCAGAATATCGGTGTCGCCTTCATAAACTAGCTGGCGCATGATTTTTAATTCAGCCATGATGGCATCCAGCCAGCGCAAGGTAGCAATTTTATTACTCATTGCTTCGTGGACGATATCTTCTCCACCTAACAAGGGTTGGGTGCTCATGGCAAAGGGAACATCGGCAAAACGCAGCATGTCACGCCAGCCAGTTGATCGGGAGACTGCACGGAATAACGCGCCGGCTAACAGGCCGGGAACTGCCTGCACGCCGGTTAAGAGACCATCATATTCCATGGGATCAATAAAATAAGGTAATGACCCTAATAATTTGCCAAAATTAACGGCCGTTTCCACTGCTTGCGGGTCTGCTTTGGGCGAAGGCATCAGGCAAAATACACTGTTTTTGAACACATCGCCGCTGGCCGCCTCAATTTCAGAACGGCCGTCTACCAGCCAATCAGCCGACAATACAGGACTGGCTCCTACATAATGCCCTTCCTGCAAAAATCGATCCGCTAATTTTAAGCCAGCGCTTTTTAAGGGTGACAAATCCAGCAGCAACGTGTGTGGCTGCACCACATCACCTATCACCGTGAGCAGGGGTTCCAACTCGGCAAATGGCACTGCCAAAACCAATATATCAGCTTTGCTTGCCAGGTTACGCACATCGGCTTCTACTTTTTCAACAGCACCCATTTGCAGCGCAATTTGAGCGACATCTGCATCTCGATCATGCCCAATCACAGCCAGGCCCACAGCCGATTGTTTCACTGCCAGGCCAACGGAAGCGCCCAGGCGGCCCAAGCCAATGATTGAAAGATTTTGTGCTTTCATATATTTCCTCTAGTTTTGATTATCTGCCCATTGTAACAGGCGCAGAAGTTCATTTTCTTCTGCGGTAACACCCGTTTCCGCAACGGCCGTTTCTGACAAATCATCCTGGTGACGGCGAATCAAGTCCACAACCAACGCACGGCTGCCTGCCGCTTCAGCCATCTCAGCGCCCCATTCCGGATGCTGCGCCTTGACGACAAACGGCCGTTGCCAGCCATGCGTAGGGTTTTGACCCCAAACGGCCGTTTTCCCCGGCAGCACCTGCTTCATCACCACAATCAACGAACGATCCCACACCGACAAAGGCGAGCGAGTCTTACCCACATCATGCAGCAAAGCCGCTTGCAGCAGCTCAGGCTGCGTATGTCCCGCCTCTTGTAACGTGCGCATCACCTGATAACTGTGCCACTGCTCACCACGATCAAAGCGAAGAAACAAATCAAACTCAGCATCAGAGAGAATCGCTTGAACCTCAGTCAATCCTGTTTCATTGAGCGCAGGGGATGCTACCGCTTGTTTAAACTGACGCACCCGGTAAAACAACTCACTCACTAACCAATACCCACCAACGTCTGAGTAATCGTAGCGGCTGGCAACCACACCAGATAATAAAGCACATCAATACCTATCATCGGCAGAATAAAGACAACGCCCATCAGCAACATGGGGCCATATCGTTCTAACGGTCGCATTTGATAAGAAATATCTGGCGGCAAAATTCCCATTAAAATCTTAAAGCCATCCAACGGTGGAATCGGAATCAAATTAAAAATCGCCAACACCACATTCAACCACACAAACTGCGACAACAAATAATCTGGCGACGGGAACATATCGCTGCTGCTGCTAAACGTAAAGCTAACCAACCCAATCCAGAATGGCACAGACGCAATCACAGCCATCACCACATTAGATAACGGCCCCGCCCCCGCCACAATCGCCATAGAGGTGCGCGGATTGCCCTTTAAATTATTGGGATTCACCATAACCGGCTTTGCCCAGCCAAACCCCACCAGCAGCAGCGCAACCGTACCCACCGGGTCTAAATGCTTCAGCGGATTGAGCGTAATGCGCCCCATATTACGCGGCGTGGGATCCCCCATGCGGTCAGCCGTAATGGCGTGCGCTAATTCATGGATCGTAAACGCCACCAACAACACAAGAGCACGTGCAATCAAGGTGGCTAAATCAAGATTTCCAATCATAAAGTCCTGCCTATTCCAACTTAGTGAGCGTTCGTTTTTAACTTGCCGAGATTGGTCCAATCTTAAAGATTGGACCAATCTAAAAACCGCTAAATTATTTGTGAACGTTTACTTATATCCTAAAAGTGACTACAAGTGGGCAAAGTATACCGTGCCTGTAAACCAGCGACGAATAAGGGCAGCCGCTCCCCTCGGTTAATCATGCCACCTTAATAGTTGGCAAATAAGCGCGAAAACATCAGGCTCCCAAGTTGACCATCTCCCTGGCTGGCTTATAATCTCCCGCTATGTATATAGAAATACACTTAGGCGACATCGTGCGCCTGCGCAAACCACATCCATGTGGTAGCTATGACTGGGAAGTCGTGCGCGTTGGCGCAGACATTGGCCTCGTGTGCCAGGAATGCCAGCGCAAAATCATGCTGCCTCGTGGCACGTTTAACAAACGTCTTAAAACCATTTTAAAGAGCAATAATGCGGAAGAATGATCGAATTTCTAGGAATACTTTACGTGCTGACAGTGGTGGCTATGTCCCTGTTCGGCTTTTTAGGCTTGTTTACGCTCATCTTGTATTGGCGGCATCGCCACGATAACACACCTTGCCCGGCACTGCCTGCCGACCTTCCCCCCGTCACCATCCAACTGCCCATCTTCAATGAAAAGTATGTGGTGGCGCGGTTGATCAACGCGGCCGTTGCCCAACAATATCCACTAGAGCGGCTCCACGTCCAGGTTGTAGATGACTCTACCGACGATACCACCGACATTGCCGCCGAATTGGTGACTGCTTATAAAAGGAAAGGGGTGCATATCGACCTGGTGCATCGGGACAACCGCCTTGGCTACAAAGCGGGTGCGTTGGGGGCAGCGCTGCCCCAGGCAGCGGGCGAGTTCATCGCCATTTTTGATGCGGACTTCGAGCCGAAGCCAGATTTTTTGCAGCAAACCATCCCTTACTTCGTCAATGAACCGGCACTGGGCATGATTCAGGCACGATGGGGACATCTCAATGCGGATGATTCGGCGCTGACCGCCGCTCAAGCCATCGCCCTGGACAAACATTTTGCCATGGAACAGACGGTACGCCATCGCGCCAACATGTACCCCAAGTTCAACGGCGCGGGCGGCATCTGGCGGCGCTCTTGCATGGAAGATGCGGGCGGCTGGCAAGACGATACCGTCTGCGAAGACCTTGACCTGAGCACCCGTGCCATCCTCAAAGGATGGCAGTTCCGCTTTTTGAATGATGTGACAGCTCCCGCCGAACTGCCTACCAGCATCACGGCGTATAAAAGCCAGCAGGCACGCTGGGCGAAAGGTTCCACGCAATGTCTCAACAAGTTTGGCTGGGAGATTTTGACCGACAAACAGCACTCGCTGAGTGCGCGTTTGTATGCGTTGGTGTCGATGTCGGCGTATTCCACGCATTTGCTGCTGTTGGTGCTGCTATTTTTGCAAATTCCGCTCATTTATGGGCATTACCGCTTTCCCACGATGCTGTTCATTTTCTCGCTGATTGCCATTGGGCAGCCTTTGTTGTTTGTGCTGGGGCAGCAG
>JACSSI010000301.1 GCA_014879345.1 Anaerolineae bacterium
TATTCCGGTAATCCCCTCTCCCCAGCCCTCTCCCCAAAGGGGCGAGGGAGCCAGCGTCGGCGGCTGAGCCTGTCGAAGCCCTTTCCTTTTGGGGGAGGGTTAGGGTGGGGGTAAATGGTGGTGATGCGTTACCGAAATAAATTATTAATCTGCAAAAGCCATGACTTCAAACGAATCTTTAGGAAAAGGCCACTGTTGCCAGAAATTGTGGCGGTCGGCGTACGTTGGTGGCCTGTTCAAAGGCATAGGCTAATTTGATGAGGGTTGGTTCCTGGTAAGCAGTGGCAAAGAAGGAAATGCCCACTGGCAGACCGTGAATGAACCCGGCCGGAACCGTGATGTTGGGATAACCCGCCACGGCTGCTGGGGTAGAACTGGCGCCGCCATAATTATCCCCGTTTATCCAATCGGTGAGCCAGGCTGGGCCGCCGGTGGGTGCGATGATGGCATCCAGATTGTGGGTTTGCAGCACCTTGTCGATGCCTTCTGTGCGCATGAGGCGATGATTGTCTGCCAGGGCTTCCAGGTAGGCGGCGGTTTGCAGGGAGCCTTTTTCTTGTGCTGCCAGCATTCGTTCTTGCCCGAAGTGGGGCATGACTTTGTCGGCATGTGCTTCATTGAAGGCGATAATGTCGGCCAGGGTGTGTACTTTCGTGTCACTGGCTGTTGATTGCAGATAGGCGTTTAGATCGGCTTTGAATTCGCAGAGGAGGACTTCGAGTTCTGTGGGGGAAACGGCCGTTTCATGCTCAATATTGGCATCTTCAACGATCTCAGCCCCTTGCACACGCATCACCTCAATGCTTGCCTCGATGATTGCATCCACCTGGGGATTGTACCCAAAAAAGTTGCGAGCCACGCCAATTCTCGCCCCTTTCAAGCCGTTAGGATCAAGGAACTGCGTATAGTCAGTGTGGGTTTTGCCTTTGCTTCCTGCGGTAACGGCATCGTGAGGGTCAATGCCTGTCATGGCGCCGAGCAGGATGGCAGCGTCTGCTACTGTGCGAGCCATGGGCCCGGCCGTGTCCTGACTGTGGGCGATGGGGATGATGCCTGAACGGCTTACCAGGCCGATAGTTGGTTTGATGCCCACGATGCCATTGGTATGGCTGGGACAGACCACAGAGCCATCTGTTTCTGTGCCGATGGCGGCTGCGCAAAAATTAGCGGAAACGGCAACGGCCGAACCGGAACTTGAGCCGCACGGGTTACGGTCTACAGCATAGGGATTGTGTGTTTGTCCACCCCGGCTGCTCCAGCCCGAAGAGGAACGGGAAGACCGAAAATTGGCCCACTCGCTCAAGTTTGCTTTTGCCAGGATGATAGCGCCAGCGGCACGCAGTCGCCCCACAAGAAACGCATCTTGCTGCGCAATGTGCCCTGCCAGGGCAAGGGAACCGGCTGTGGTTTGCATGGTGTCGGCGGTGTCGATGTTGTCTTTGAGGATGATGGGGATGCCGTGCAGTGGGCCGCGGGATCCTTTTTGCGCACGTTCAGCATCTGATGCGTCTGCGAGGGCAAGGGCGTCCGGGTTGATCTCGATGATGGCGTTGACGGCCGGGCCTTGTTTGTCTAGCTGTTCGATGCGCTCTAAATACAGTGCAACGATACGGTGAGCCGTCAGGTCTCCGGTGGATAGGGCGGTTTGTAGTTCAGTAATTGTTTTTTCAAGCAGGGGAAAGGTGTGGTTCATGGGAAAATCCTTTATTGCGTGTTTCTTCCATTATAACGGTCAAATTTTAATCGGCAGTAATGAATTTGTGATTGCTCTGGTTGTATCTACTCCTGTTCGTTGTTTACTGCTCATTTTGATACAATCTTTTCTGATAATATTTATGTGCAGCGGCGCTGAAGCGTGACCGTTGATTTGTAAGGAGGAAGACAAATGAGTGTGAACGTTCCTGAGAAAATGTATAAGACAACCCCCTGGTGGATCACGTTGATTGAAGGTGTTGTGGCGACTATTGTGGGTATTTTCTTGTTAACCAATACAGGCCATACGATAGAAGTTTTGGTTCAGTTGTTGGGATTGTTTTGGCTGGTTGGTGGTATTTTAGCTATTGTCAGCATTTTTGTGGCTGATACGGGTGTGCATTGGTTCTGGTCTTTGTTGGTCGGCATTCTTGGTATTATCGCTGGCATTATTGTGCTGCGTCATCCGCTGTGGAGTTCGGTGGTTGAGATAAGTTTTTTGGTCATTTTCCTGGGCGTGGTTGGTTTGGTGAATGGTGGCATTGACTTGTACAAGGCATTTAAGGGCGGCGGTTGGAATAGTGCGCTTATGGGGATAGTCAGTATTTTGTTTGGTATCTTTTTGCTGGCGCAACCGCAGTTTTCTGCACGTGTGTTTATAGCGCTATTTGGTTTTATTGGTCTTTTTGGCGGCATTGTTATGATATTGATTGGCATTAGAAACCGGAATTATTGAGAGGCTGGTGCATGGTTGAAGCCCTGTGAGCTACACGGGGCTTTTTTTTGTTTGCTTGGTGTACTCTGAGAAACGGCCGTTAATTGATTGTCTGGCCTTACCTAAAGATCGTATAGTTATCCAGATCAAAAATCCATTTTCTAACCACAAAGGATTGTTTTATGCCTGATAAGAACTTAGTAATGACATTGGCCAAGGTATTGATTGCGGCTGCCTGGGTTGATGGTGAAATTACCGAAGATGAAGCCAATAGTGCCAAAGATTTGCTGTTTTATTTGCCGCAGACGACTGGTATGCGGGATATGAAGTTGACGGCGCAGGAGTTTTCGCTGTTGGAGATGTATGTGGATACGCCAGTTGATGAGGCGGAACGAGCGCGTTTGGTTGCTGATTTGCAAGATGCCATTAAATCTTCTGAGGATAAGGCGTTTGTGGTGTCTATGTTGCAGCAGCTTTTAGCGGCTGATGGGGAAGTGACGGCTGAGGAAACGGCCGTTTTGACTGAAATAGAAACGGCCGTTGACGAAGTTCATACCGGCACCTTTAGCAGCTTGAGTAACTTGTTTGGTGGCGCAGTCAAACGTCGTTCAGAGGTAGCGAATGCCCCGAATCGAGAGCTGTATTTCGAGGACTTTATCAAGAACCGTATATTTTACTTTGTGGAACAGCGTCTCAACGGGCAAGCTATTGGCTTTGATGAGGCCGATTTGCGTAAGTATAGTTTGGCTGGCGGGCTGATGGCTAAAGTGGCGGAAACTGATAATCAGGTGACGGATGCGGAATTCGCGGCGATGGCGTCGGCATTAGAGGATAAATGGGGCGTGGAGAGGGAAACGGCCGTTTTCATCACAGAAGTAGCCGTTGCGGAAATCACAGCGGCTCAGGACGTTTTTCGTATGTACCGTGAATTTAGCACCATGACCACAGAAGATGAGCGCGTGCGTTTTGTGGAAGCCCTGTTTGCCGTTGCTGCGGCAGATGGCGATGTTTCCTTTGAGGAAACGGAAGAAATCCGAACTATTTCTCGAGGTTTGAATTTATATCATCACCAGTTTATCGAGGCGAAACTAAAAGTAATTTCTTAACAATAATGGAATGGAGATTGCTTATCTGTGGAGACTGGTGTGTAGAGATTGGAGATGATTCAATTTTTTAACACCAGTCTTTTTTGTTGGTAGTCACTTGTCAAAGATTGCCCTGTGCTATAATCCGATGAGCTAACATTGAATTTGTTATGGGTAAAAGCGGGAAAGTAATTTGAAATAAAAATAATGCGAAACCTGCTTTTACTTGAAGGAAACCTCAGTTTTGCGTGTTGTTAATTCTAAAAACTTATTGAGGGTTACCTGGAACGAGCTTATGTCACAAATTGATAAACCAAAATTGAAACAAATGAACTATGAAATATTTGTCATTATTTTGACGGTACTTTCATGGGTTAATACTTTTTTGTTTTTTAAAGAGTCACATAAAGATGTTAAAACTATTATTTTGTGGACGCAGATGGCGCTGGCTATTTTCTTTTTATTTGATTTTTTGTATCGGTTAAACAAAGCAGAGTCTCGCAGTCAATACTTCAAGAAAGTTGGTTGGTTGGATTTGATTGGGAGTCTGCCTTTTTTGCAATGGTTTCGTGCCTTACGTGTCTTTAAAACATCTCAATATATTCGTAATGAACATGGGCATCTCTTAAAGGGTTTTTTTGAGGCTCGGGCAGAAACGGCCGTTCTCACCATTGCGTTAGCTGTCATTTTTTTGTTTGAATTCGCTTCAATATTTATCCTTCGTGCTGAAGATTCTGCAAAAAATGCAAATATTGTCGATGCCGGTGATGCGATTTGGTGGGTATTGGTTACAGTTTCTACAGTAGGCTATGGTGATTTGTTTCCGGTGACGGCAAATGGTCGTCTGATTGCCACGCTAGTTATTGTCGCAGGCGTGGGGCTGTTTGGTATCCTTTCAGCTTATCTAGCCCGGAGTTTTTTGGGTAAAGCACCTTCTGCACCCGAGTCTGAAGGCTCAGGGCGTGTGACACAGCGTGAGCCTTATGAAGAAATTCTTGTTGAACTGAGAGATCTGCGGGATCAACATACTGAGGCGCGCAAAGAACAGGACGCAGCAAATAAGGCCTTGCAAGAACGGTTGACTGCCGTAGAAAAGCTGCTTGAATCAGAAAAAATAAAGGAATGAAAATGGCTTTTGGTTTTATTAGTGTTGATGGGGGATAATGGACATAGATTAGCTGCCTATCATAGCTAATACTTCAAGGAGGAAACTATGTGTTGTTTATTGACTGTTCTGTTTTTCCTGGGCCCTCGCGTTGCTGATATCATCTGGTGGATTATGCAACCTGTTCGTTGGTCAACATCTTTTGGTGGGTCTTTCTTATGGCCGATCTTGGGCATTATCTTTTTGCCCTTCACCACGTTGATGTGGGTTTTGGTGGCGCCATTGGGGATGGCTTCGATGAGTGGTTTCGACTGGGTGTGGATTGGCCTGGCTGTTGTCCTAGACATCGCCTCATATGGTGGTGGTGGTTATGGGAATCGAGGCTTTCTCAGTAACCGAGGTCGTGGTTCCTCAAGTACAACGTAGTGCTTTGTTGATTAAGTTGATTAATGAAAACGGCCGTTCTCGCAAAAGAACGGCCGTTTTTGTTTCTAAATTCGCAGCTTATATCAATCAAGTAGCAGGTATAACTTCAACATCATCCTGATTTGGGCTGTTCATCAGCTGTTCAAACGTTTCTCTATCCAGCGTTTCCACATCCAAAAGCATTTCTGCTAATTTAACGAGCGTATCCTGATTTTTCGTAATAATTTCTTTGGCGCGATCATAACTTTTTTGCAGTATCCCACGCACCTCAGTATCAATACGTCTGGCCGCCTCTTCGCTGTAATCACGGCTGGTAAAGCCCCAATCACCACCCAGGAACGGGTTACTGCGTTGGCCGCCATAAGTCGGCAATCCCAGAGTCTTAGACATGCCATACTGCATCACCATAGCCCGAGCCATGCGTGTTGCCTGCTGCAAATCGTTAGAAGCACCAGTGGTAATGCGGCCAAAGAAAATCTCTTCAGATGCCCGCCCACCTAGCGCCATAGCAATCTGATCCTCCAGGAATTCGCGGCTGTGTACCATGCGGTCTTCAGGCAGCGGCATCACATATCCACCAGCCCGTCCACGGGGTACGATAGTGATTTTCTGCACAGGATCTGTGTTCAGCAAATTAAAGCTGACTACAGCATGACCTGCTTCATGATAGGCAACCGTTTCCTTGTCTTCTTTACTCATCACGCGGCTTTTTCTTTCAGGCCCCATCACCACACGGTCAAAGGCATCTTGAAACTCTAAGAGACCGATCACTTTTTTATTGCGACGGGCGGCGAAAATAGCAGATTCGTTGATTAGATTCTCCAGGTCTGCACCGGAAAAACCAGCAGTTAACCGGGCTACATCCGGGAAGGAGACCTCAGAAGCAATGGGCTTACCTCTGGCATGAACTTTTAGAATAGCTTCTCGTCCAGTCACGTCCGGCAAATCCACAAAGACTTTGCGGTCAAAGCGGCCAGGTCGGAGCAGTGCCGGATCAAGAATATCTGGACGGTTTGTAGCCGCCATGACGATGACGTTTGTTTCGTTATCAAAACCATCCATTTCGACGAGGATTTGATTGAGGGTCTGTTCACGCTCGTCATTACCGCCGCCCATGCCTGCACCACGTTGACGGCCGACAGCATCAATTTCGTCCACGAAGACGATGGAGGGTGCCGCCTGCTTTGCCTTGTCAAACAGGTCACGAACACGACTGGCGCCAACTCCGACGAACATCTCTACAAATTCGGAACCAGAGATGTGGAAGAAGGGCGCACCTGCTTCACCAGCCACCGCACGAGCCAGCAAAGTCTTACCCGTGCCAGGAGGGCCTACCATAAGCACCCCTTTGGGAATAC
>JACSSI010000302.1 GCA_014879345.1 Anaerolineae bacterium
GATGTCGTCGGTGTAAGCCAGGTCTACGCCGTATTCCTGAAGAAAGCGGATATCGCTGGTGGGTCGGACGAGCGCGCGCACCTCGTATCCGGCTGCCCGTAGTTGGGGGATTAAATTGTGGCCTAAAAAGCCGGTAGCTCCGGTTACGAGGATCATGTGGGTACTGCTCCTAAAATTACGTTACGCAAAGAAAAAAAGGACGAAAAGCCGAAAACGAAAGAGGGCTTTCGTCTTCGGTCTTTCGTCCTCAGGTAGTACCCCAGGAGGGAATCGAACCCCCAACCTACGGATTAGAAGTCCGGCGCTCTATCCGTTGAGCTACTGGGGCAGGTGGATAGTGCCTTGCAATTTTAGTCGGCTAAGGCAGGTTGGTCAACCATATATTTTTGGCGGATCAGATGAGGTAAACGGCCGTTCTCAATATCAGCCAGCAGCGTTTCCAAATCAGGCAAAATTTCATTCGCCGTAAAACGGATAGCCCAATGGTGAATATAAGGCGAGACAGCCACAATATAAACACCCGCATTGAAGGCTTCCCACATCTCCATGGCCGTTCCCATGCTCACACGCGGCAGATAAGCAATCATCAAATCCGCCTCCTGCACCTTGCGCGTCATCGTCATAAACGTGTGGCGTGCCTTATCTGCATCATAATTTACACTGTTTGGATTCAGCGCCCACGGATCAATGATAGCAATTTCTGGCGCATGTTTCTGAAATGCGGCCGAAATTTGCACGCGGTAAGCCTGACTGTCAATCTGGTCATCATTCCGCTGGCCTTGCATGATACCGCCGATAAATACCTTCATATGAACCTCGATGGGGTGGTCTATAAAACAAAACGGGCGATGGTACACCCATCACCCGCCGCTGCTAACGTATTCCGTCTAGGACGGTACAAACAGGTGTGAGGCGTTAATCATCCTCTAAAATGGGTCTAATGCCCTGATAAATTGTCGGCCCGCCTAACGTGCGGATGACCATATCAACTGGTTTATCGACACGTTCGGCGATTTCACTGGCTGACATGGGCTGATTGGCATTTGCCAACAAGACACAGAAGACGGCATCTACAAAAAGGGTTTGCGTGAAGAAATCTTCAGGTAACTCTGCAAAATAGGATTGGATCATATATTGGAAGCCATCTACACGACGGACTTCGCCAGTCGCGGGATCAACCATATCAATCTCGTCGATCCCGCTATCTACTTCAGCATCCTGGCCGATGCCTAAACGTGTGAAGAGGTAGGTTTTCAGGTCGATGTTGGATTCATTCCACCATTCATAATCAACATAAAACCGTGTATCTTCATTCACCCGTTTCAGGGAACTTGATTTAAATTGGGGGCGCGGATTACTGGACAAAACAACTCCTTCTATTCTTTCTTGTTCTTTTTGCTGCTAACAGCTAATTTTGCTGCCAACAGCTAAGTTTGCTGCCAACGGCTGCTATCGAAACGCCAGTAGTGGTCGCCAACGGATTGGAAGGCGGGATTGCGTACCAGTTCTGCAAAAACAGGGCCGGGAGGCAGACGTTTCAGCATGTTGATGGCGCTGTATAACGTTTTGGCGTGAACGGTATGTTGCGGATTGAGGTTGGCTAATTCCGGGAATATCTCTGCCAAAAGCGAAGCGACTGAGCGTTGATGGGCTTCAACTCGTCGCCAAAGTGCATCTATGGCAGCGATCACATCTGTGCCTACGATAAGCAAATCATCATAACCGCAAGCGATGGCGCGGCGATTCAGTTCAAACTTAATGCGGTTATCAGAGACGGTTGCTAAACGAACCCATTCTCGTTGAGCTTTGCGGCGGTCGAAGCCAATTTTTATCACGTCATTTTCTACATCGGGTGTTAAGTGGACAAAACCGCCGATTGGAATCTGATTGGCATCGTACCATTTTTTAAGACCGTAGATGTAACGGTGTTCTTTGACAATCCAGGTGACGATTTCTTCACCGGTTTGGTCATCTATGAGCACTGCACGTTGACGGGGTGAATTGCTGAGGGGGAATAACGGCCGTATCCGTGAACTTAACGGCAGTGTGCCCATATAGCGATGTGGATACATGAGTGTGAACACGACGGGTTGTACGCCGCTGTCTGGTTTAATTTCAGACCATTCGTCATCAAGCTCACGCTCTAGCAGCATTAACTGTGGGCTAAGTAAGGCGCGATCATATGAAATGGGCTTGTAGGCCAGATGTTCAGGGACGTTCTTGACGGCTTCTGGTTCTAAAGCATGCAGGAACCAGGCGACATGGCCTTTCGGTGCAACTTCGTCGAAGCGTTCATCTTTCAGGAGAGCATAGTTTAAAGAAAAGGCTTGGACTGAGGCGTCAACGCTGGGATCCATATCCAGATGTGGCAGAATTTCGCTAACAGGCAGTGGCCCACCTTCGTACATTTCTAATATGGCTTGTGAAAGGTGCAGGTGCCCCACGTTTACTTCGGCCATTAAGGCGGTGACAAACCAGCGAAGACCTAGCCGAATGAATTCTTCGCGTTCGTCCATCGCGGCTGCTATTTTTTCTTCGAGGCTGTAGCCATATAAATCGTAGAGGCGATCAATTTGCTCTTCGTTAACGGAAACCGTTATGGTTTCATTTGCCTGATTGAGTGGGTGGTCTATGTCCAGGCCAGCGGCGAATTCTCGCGGTTTGTTTTTGATGTCTACCTGGATGACGTTGAATTTGCCATAACTGGGATTGTAGCCATCACGAACGGCCGTTACCTGACCATGCGCAAATTTCATCACGGGGAATACGAGTTGTTCACCGATTTCGTAGTTTTTCTTGGGTTGGTAGACAGTGCGGTCAGTTAGCAACCGTTCGATGCGTGTATTTTCTTCTGCCAAACGATGGGCGATGATCACAAGCGTAATTTGCCCGACAGTTTGTGGTTTTTCTACTTCGAGAAAATGGTTGTAAATCTGTTCGATGTCAGAATCGGTTACCTTGAATTCGGACCCCCAATAGTCCGGGTGTTGTGTTTGGGGTTGTATCACAGCTAACTCCTGTTACAGGGGAGGGTATTAAATTTTTCCAGACAAGAATTATACCAAGTCTGGGATTCGTTGCCACAAAGTTTTTTGCGGTGTTTAAGGGAAGGGCTGCGTCAGCCAGGGCAAGCCGTCAACGGCGACGCCATTAACCCGTACATCCCAATGCAGATGAGCGCCTTCAGACAGGCCGGTATTGCCGCCCAGTCCAATTTGCTGGCTGGCTGCCACCCTATCGCCAACGTTGACACTCGGTTCGGACAGATGGAAGTAGGCCGTCATCACCCCTAATCCGTGATCTAGAACGAGTGTGTTGCCGTGCAGTGCCATCTCATCGCTGAAGACCACAACGCCGGCTGCGGGCGCTAAAATGGGTGTGCCAATGCCGCCAGCAAAATCTATGCCTGTATGAAAAATTTCTATAGGGCCTTCGTTGTAAGAACGGGAATCGCCATAAACGGCCGTTACGATGGTGGAGGTGACGGGGTATTGGAACACGTCTTGCCACTGTTGCTCTGGGGTAAATTGGGTGTAGATGGTTTCTAGCAGGGCGTCTTCGCCAGCGCGAATTTCAGGGGCTAATAGGTGGGCTTTGTCTTCGGGGATGGTGATGTATTGGGTGTTGTAGGGGCGTGGTTCAACGACGACGGCTTGGGTGAGGGGTCGCCACGGCCGTTTTCCAGCACCACTTAACGCCAATGTATAAGTACCCGTGTCGGCAAAGGCATCCAGCCCTACCAGAGCCACATAGCCATCTTCATAGGGGGCAAAGTGCAGGTTTTGCTCGCCAAATTTGCCTGTCGGTTCGCCGTCTAACAAGTTGTCTACGTAGACGGAGAAGGTGGAGCCGGGCTGAATGGGAAAGGGTCGGATACGGATGTCTGTCCATTCGCCGGGGAGCGCACGATAGGGTTCTTCGCTGGGGATGCGTAACCGTTGACCGGGGAAAACGGCCGTTTCCCCGGCCAAGCCATTCGCTGCTGCCAACGCTTCAGGCGTTAGCTTGTTTTGCGCAGCGATCATCCACAACGTTTCGCCTGGGGCGACGACATGGGGTGTGCCTGTCAGCGTTTGCGGTGTGGTGGAGCCGGTGTGGCTGGTGATGGAGATGGTTTGGCCGACGATTAAATTGAGTTCAGGGTTGATGGTGCGATTGGTTTGGGCGAGGGTAACGGCCGTTATGCCATACGCTTCCGCCAATCCCGATAAAGAATCACCCACTTGCACCGTGTATAAACCAGGAATTGCTTCTCCGGCGCGTCCTGGAATGATGAGCGACTGCCCAATGGACAACAACGCCTCGGGAGTTAGGCCATTTGCCGTTAAAATTTCTTCCACCGTCACCCCGTAATTGGTGGCAATGACGGTTAGATTTTCGCCTTCCTGAATGGCGTGCACAAATGGAATTGCGGGTTCCGTGGTGGGGATTTCCGGCGGCGGCTCAGGAGTTTCGGTTTGCGCCCAGACGGTGAAGGGCAGTAGAAAAAAAGAAAACAGCAGCGCTGCCAAGATACTGGCGGCTATCTGTCCGCGTGTTGTGTGTTGCAAAATATTACGGTTCCTCAGTTAAAAATTGAATGTGATCGCCAACTTTTACCTTGTCTAGCAAAGAAGGATGTAGTTCGATGACGTAGCGGGCGGGTGCCTGGGGAGCGTAAGAGAGCCGCCAGGGTTTTGCCAAGACCGCATCTACCACTTCACCGGCATCGTTGACCCAGATGATACCCAGGTCAAAGAAGACGAACAGCATGTGAATGGCGGTGCTAACCCGACTGTCTTTCTTCTCGACCAAGACCAGCCCGTCAGACTCACTCAGGTGGCGGCGGAAGGTGAAGCCACGCAGTTTGCTGCCGAAGTTATCACACCATTTCGCGGCGGTTAAAAGGAAACGGCCGTTCTCCACATGCTTGATTTGACGATAAGTAGGCATAACGAAGGAAGTATAGACAATCTCCTTCTCCAGGCAAGCAGATTAGCGCCTTTCAGCCTTCTCCTTTCTGCCTTCTAATTTTTCATCATAAGTTGACCGAAGCGAATTGCACTCGAATGGGTTACAATAATTGGAATTCATGGAGAATGAAAAGGAGAAGCATTATGAGCAAAGCAAAAGTAGCCGTTGTGGTAGACAGCACCGCGTATATTCCTCAGGCACTCGTTGAACAACATAATATTCATGTCATCCCACTTCTTGTTAACTGGTCGGGAGAGAGCTTGCGTGACAATGTAGACATTACACCAGACGATTTCTATAAAAGATTAGAAACCGCCAAAGAAATGCCTTCAACCTCGCAGCCATCAGCCGGCGAGTTTTACGATCTCTATTCAAAAGTGGCAGAAGAAGCAGAAAGTATCGTTTCCATCCACATCTCTTCAGAATTGAGCGGCACAGTTGCCTCCGCTCATGCGGCGGCGGCGTTGATGGAAGGATTTCCTATTGAAATCGTTGATTCAAAATCCACGTCAATGGGATTGGGTTTTATGGCGCTGGTGGCGGCACAGGCTGTTGAAAATGGGGCAACCACCAAAGAGGCGGCGGCGGTGGCACGTGATCTGATTCCAGATGTCCGTGTTGTTTTTGTTGTTGATACATTGGAATTTTTGCATCGCGGGGGACGAATTGGCGGCGCATCACGTTTGTTTGGCTCTATGCTCTCCATCAAACCACTCCTTGAATTGCAAGAAGGAAAAATCGAAGCGTTGGAAAAGGTTCGTACCAAGCGGAAAGCCGTACAGCGGTTATTAGATATTGTGGTTGAGGCCTGTGCTGGCAAAAGTAAAGTTCATGCGGCGGTTGCCAATGCCAGTTCACCCCAAGAAGCGCAATCTGTGGCAGATGAATTGCAAAAACGACTCCAGCCAACAGAATTGTATATTGTTGATATGAGTCCTGTCATCGGCACACATACGGGGCCAGGTGCTTTAGGTATTGCCTGGTATGCTGAAGATTAGCGCATATGCTTAAATCAATTTCAGGAGCCATGTCTTAAACGAGGTATGGCTCCTGATTAACTCCTCTTAACCTTTCTTGACGGCCTCCCCTGTCACACATACAATCCAATTTCGCCTTGAGAAGGTGCATATTTTTAAAGTTGCGCTGCACGTTAGCTTTTGCTAAAGCATTGCACCGAGATGGTAAATAACTATGTTAGAGAAAATCGCGCAAGTCGTCACGCGTTACGACCAAATTGAGATGCAAATGGCAGACCCGCAAGTGACTGCCGACTACAATAAATTGAACGATCTGGCACAAGAGCGCTCAGATATGCAGCCATTGGTACAAGCGTATCGACTGTATGAACAAAAACAACAAGAATTAGCCGAAGCCAAAGAAATGCAGTCGATGGAAGCTGATCCGGAGATGAGGGCGCTGGCGAGTG
>JACSSI010000303.1 GCA_014879345.1 Anaerolineae bacterium
AGATAGGTCCAAATCGCTTGCAGTTCTGTGTCTGTCATCTGTCCAAGAGTAGGCCAGGGCATCTGTTCGGCATCTAACTGTTCGCCAGATGGCGTTTCTCCGGTGCGCAAAGCAGTGATGAAATCTTGCTCCGTCCAATCCGCCAATTCGCCGCCGGGTGTGAGGTTGGGGCCTTCAGGCGGGCCATCTTCTCCCTCAGCCAGTGTGATACCTGCTAAATTAGCGCCATGGCACTCGCCACAAACACTAATCTGGGTCATATATTCGCCGTATTCGACTGTAACACCCTCGGCTGGAGTGGCTTTGCCCACATTGGCATGGTCGATGCCGTTGACGTGCGTAAATTCGTTAAATCCCAGAGTGCCACCCAAAACGCTGCCGGGGAACCCAATGCGCCGTTGGCCTAAATCGTTGTCAACGGGCGGCACTGATTTGAGGTAGGCAACGACTGCGCCTAAATCTTCATCGCTATAATGTTGATAAAATTGGGAGGGCATGATCACCAGCACACGGCCGTCGGCGCCCACACCATGCCGAATGGCACGTTCCCAGTCGGCATCGGTAAATGTAGCCCCCACGCCGCCTGCTCCCGTTGTCAGGTTCGAGGCAAAGACATAAGAGCCTAATTCGCCGTCAAAAAAGACCTCGCCGCCTAAATTTTCGCCGTGACAACCATCACAGAAAGTGACAGTTGTCGCCAGATGCTCGCCTCGGGCAATGGCAGCGGCATCCGTTGGAATCGCCACCGGTTTGGTGGCGACCTCCGGTGCTTTATCCAGCCGTGATTTGCCCACAAAGTGCGCCGTTACCCCACCTACCACCATAATGCCAACCAATACCAACAAGCCAATGCCTATCCATTTCAAAACACGTTTCATGATTTGCCTCCTGGAAAATATAAGGATAGTGCGTAGTGCGTAGTGCGTATTTTTTACTACGCACTACGCACTACACGATCCATCTGATACCCCAACACCACTCCATACAACACATGGGCGATGAGAAGGTTAACGGCCGTTATCTGCATCAATCCCGAATTCACACCCGTTAAAAAGGCGGCCTGCGCGACGCCAAATAACAATAGCCCATAAGCCAGCCCTACTAACCAGCCCCAGTGTAGAAACGCTGAGCGCAGGCGTGTCAGCCCTAAAAACAGTAAGGCAAAAATAACACCATACACCGCGGAAACGGCCAAATGCGCCACAAATCCAGTCAACCAGTTGCCCGTCTGCCTGGGATCAAAGTGACTCAGCATCACGGCGGGAGCAATGTCCGTGAGCAGACCCGCCAAAACGAGATAGGCGGCCATACATACCCCCGCCAAGATTCCCGCCAGCAGCCCGTCCACGGCCGCATCACCTATTGTTTTACGCTTCTGTGTCTGTATCGTTTTTTGTGACATGATGCCTAACCTCCAATCTCTAATCTTCAATTTTCGTAACCATACAGCCAAACGAGGGCTGAGCCTGTCGAAGCCCGGTTTCGCCTTCGACAAGCTCAGGCTACACCTGTATTGATATCAATCTTCAATCTTTAATCTCAATTTCCCCTATCATACGCCCCGCCCGTCTGCCCATCGTTACGAAAAGCGTTACGAAATGTTTGCCGTAATGAAAATGCAGGTAAAATGAGGCTATGTCGGTTCTCAACCTCTTTTTTCTAGGCACACCACGCATCGAGCAAGCGGCACAGCTTGTTGAAGTTGACACGCGCAAAGCCATTGCCATGCTGGCTTACCTGGCCTTGACAGGTGAACGGCAGTCGCGGGACAGCTTGGCAGCGCTGTTGTGGCCGGAATACGATACCAGCCGCGCCAAAGCCGCTTTGCGCCGCACCTTGTCTACCCTGAAAACGGCCGTTCCCCCCACATCCCTCACCATCAGCCGCGAAGCCATTGGTCTGGCGCCCGGCCACCATTGGTGCGACGTGACCCAGTTTCACCAGCATCTCGCTGCCGGGGAATTAGAAACGGCCGTTTCCCTCTACCGTGACGATTTTCTGGCTGGCTTTTCCCTGCGTGACAGCATCCCCTTTGACGATTGGCAGTTGATACAAGTACAAACGCTGCGCCGCGAGCTAGAAACAGCTTTGGAATTGTTGATCAAGCGCCATCTAAACAGACAGGACTATGCACAGGCATTGCCCCTGGCACATCGCTGGCTGGCGCTCGATCCGCTGCGCGAAGAAGTACACCGATATTTGATGCAGCTATACGCCTGGTCAGGACAGCCAAATGCCGCCTTGCGCCAATACCGTGACTGTGTGCGCATTTTGGAAGAAGAGTTGGGCGTGCCGCCTCTACCTGAAACCAGCGCCCTTTACGAAGCCATCCAAAACGACAGGCTGAACGGGTCACTGCTTGTGCCAGAAGAAACGGCCGTTCTCTTGCCAACCGTGCCATACCCTGCTGCACCTGCGCTGGTAGGACGCGCCGCTGAGTTGACCCTGATGCAAAATGTGTATCACCAAATGGCGCCAAACGGCCGTTTTCTGGCAGTGGCAGGCGAGACTGGCATTGGCAAAACACGGTTGGCCGAAAGTTTTCTATCAGGCGTGCGTGACAAGGGCGCTGTCGTCCTCTCTGCTCGCTGTTATGCCGGTGAACAGAATTTGGCATACGCCCCGCTCATCCAACTCCTGCGTGAAGGCCTGGCTCAACCAGACACCGGCAAACGATTAACGGCCGTTCCCCCGCCCGTAATAGCCGAAGCAAGCCGCCTTTTGCCTGAATTAGCCGCCTTCCACAAGCAAACACTAATACTGCCTGCCTTAGATGCACCCGGTGGTCAGAGCCGCTTCTTTGAAAGCGTGGCACAGGTCATGACCACCCTGTTAGCGGGAACCGTGCCAGGTGTGGTATGGCTCGATGATGCCCATTGGCTTGATGCCGCCTCCCTCGATTTGCTGCTTTTCATGGCGCGGCGCTGGCGAGAACGGCCGTATCTCATCCTGATGGCGTGGCGGGCGGAAGAACTTGCCGCTGGTCATGCCCTGCCCCTCATCAGCGCTGAAATGCATCGCCAGGGTGTGGGGGAACAGGTGGAACTGGCTCGCTTCACCCCAGACGAGGTGGCGCAGGTACTGGACGCCGTAAACAGCGATTATCCCGCTGACTTGCCCGCCCGTTTATTTGCCGAAACAGAAGGTCTACCTTATTTTGTGGTGGAATATCTGGCAGATTTGAGCCAGCAGCCGTTGTCAGTGGCAGGTGATGAGGGCTGGGCAATTCCGCGCACCGTACGCGATTTGCTGCATACACGGCTGGCCCAGGTGGGGGAAACAGAACGCCAACTGTTACAAGCGGCAGCGGTCATCGGCCACGCCTTCTCGTTTGATTTAGGACTCACGGTCAGCGGACGCAGTGAGGAAGAAGCGCTAACGGCGCTGGAAACGTTGGTGGCACGTGGCATATTGGCAGAGGAAACGGCCACTTCAACCACGCTCAGTGCCAGCGTTTATGATTTCAGCCATGAAAAATTGCGTACGCTGGCCTATGAAGAAACGAGTCTGGCGCGGCGGCGACTGCTGCATCGGCGGGTGGCGGAAACGTTGGCACAATCTGCCAGCCACCATGTCCAGCCAGCAGCCTGGGCCGGGCAGATTGCCGGGCATTACCATCTGGCAGGACGGGATGAACAGGCGGCTCGCTTTTTCCGGCAGGCTGGCGACTATGCCCGCTCCTTGTTTGCCCATCGAGATGCCCTGGCGCATTATCAGATGGCGTTGGCGCTGGGAGACAGCGAGACGGCGTTGTTGCACGAGGCGTGTGGCGATTTGTATATCCGCCTGGGTGAATATCCCGCCGCTTTGACCAGTTATGAAATCGCTGCGGCTCTAGCAGATGCGCAAGGTGTGGGTCGATTGGAGCATAAACTGGTGCAGGTCTATCAACGCCAGGGAAATTGGCTGCTTGCGGAGCAAAAATTGGCACAGGCGTGGGTGTGTTATGGGGATGAGGTGGAAACGGCCGTTGCCGCCCAGCTTTACATTGATGGCAGCCTGATCGCCCATCGCCAAAATCAGGCAGAACAGGCAGAAGCGCTGGCTCAACAGGCGCTGGCGCTGGTGCAAAACAGTGCCGATAGTGTCGATACAATGGCTGATGCCACCACGTTGGCGCAGACGTACAATATTTTGGGCGTGCTGGCTCGCAGTCGCGGCGATCTGGAAACGTCTGCCACCTATTTGGCGGAAAGTCTGCGGCTGGCAACGGCGGCCAACCAGTTGAATGCGCAAATTGCCGCCCACAACAACCTGGCACTTACCCTCAATGCGGCTGGTGAAAACGGCCGTGCGCAGGAGCAGATTGAGCAAGCCTTAGTCCTGTGCCAAACCTATGGCGACCGTCACCACGAAGCAGCCTTGCGCAACAATTTGGCCGACTTGCTGCACCAGGCAGGTGCAGAAGAAGCGGCGATGGCTCAATTGAAAACGGCCGTTACCATTTTTGCTGAAATCGGACAGGAGGAAGGTGTGTGGCAGGCAGAAATCTGGAAATTGTCAGAATGGTAATTTGGCTGCTGACCTATCCCTCACTACGATCCAAGAAATATGTCAGACCCCACTATTTCTTCAATCATTTCTTCAACTGGCATCGTGATGGATACAATAACCGCTTCTTGCCCACTCGGCGCTTCCAATGTATCAAACTGGCTTTGCAGCATTTCAGCCTTCATATAATGGGCCTGGCGGGTTTGCATACGCTGCCAAATCAGATCGAAATCACCTTGTAAATAAACAAAGAGAACTGTGTCATTGCCTGCGCGCAGTTGTTCCCGATATTTTTTCTTGAGAGCAGAACAAGCCAAAACGGCCGTTTCCCCCCTCTCCGCATGTGCCAACAACAAATCATGCAAAGCTGCCAGCCACGGCGCACGGTCATCATCATTTAACGGGATGCCGCTCGCCATTTTTGCCACATTTTCTGGCGGATGGAAATCATCGCCATCATAAAACGGACAATCTAGCGTATCGGCTAACGCTTGCCCGATGGTGCTTTTGCCACAGCCAGAAACGCCCATTATCACGAAAGTATGTGTCATGGTTTCACCCGATAGAGCATCTCGCCTGCTTTTGGCACATACAAAATGCCTTCATCCTCTCGATTTGTCCATTCAGTCACGTCAATCTCATCTGGATTTTGGTAACCGAGTGCCAGTTGTTGGCAATCTGCTGGGGAAAGCCGCGTAGCCAGGGTGACAGTGGCTCTGGGGTATTCGATTCCGTTTTCAAAACGGCCGTCGCCGCGCACATGGGTGCTGTGCGCCAACACGCCCAGCGGAATATGCTTAAACGTATCCCACTGCTCCAAAAAGTAAGGCAGCACATGATAGCCAATTTCATAAATATATTTGCCATGCACATGGCTCACCACATCCAGATGCGGCGCGTAGATAATCAGTTCGCCACCTTCAGCCAGCGCCGGTTCCAACTTATACATCGCCTTGCCGCCCGTCCACAGCTCATCATACATCGGCGGCGCCTGCGACAACACGCGCTTAAATGGCTTGTCTACCCAAATAATATGCCGCTCCGATGACAAATCAGCCGCCGCGCTCCACGCCGACACATAATCGCCAATAAACATGCCCGCCAGCCCCTTGCCAACGACCACCAGCGCAATCAACGTCGATGGCGTGGGCATATGCTCCGCCGCTGCATGAATCATAGCGCGTACCGGCGTATCTTTAATGCCGATGGTACCGCGCACGCCTGCCAGCGCCCCCAGCCAGTGAGTGACGTTGATCATATCCGCGCCCGAAATACCAGGGAAAAAATATTTCGCCCCACCCGAAAAGCCTACCACCTCATGCGGAAAAGTTGGCCCCAAAATCAGCACATGGTCGTAATCCAGAACCGCACGGTTGATTTTGACATCCACGTCCCCACCCAACGTCGGATGCCAGCGGTCGCCAGCAATGTCCTGAATTTGAGATTGCGGCAATGTGCCAATGCTTGTCAGGACATCGGGCGAGTCCCAGGCGTGGTTTAAAATGCCGATGTGGCGGTAGGTGGTGGTGCGTTCTTCTGCCGTGATGCCCACCAGTTGACACAACTGCCCCTCTGTTAGCGCCGGATGGGTGCCGAGTGCCACCATGAAGTCTAGCTGTTGGCAGTCGTGCAAAATCTCCACCAAATAGCGGAACAACTGAGGCAGGGGAATGGTGCGGGTGTGGTCGGGAATGAGAACCAGCACTTTTTGGCCGGTGAATTGCTTTTCTAAGCCACTTGCCAGGGTTTGGTAAATGGTGTCGTCGTCAAGCAGTTGGTTGGGAGGGGCTGTTATTTCAATCATTAGGTCTCCAATTGGAGACCTGACAGATACTACGTTGTCAGATCAATAAATTTTGTACCTTAACAAGATAAAAGAGAAAAATA
>JACSSI010000304.1 GCA_014879345.1 Anaerolineae bacterium
GCCAACAAGGTTTGATCTACAACAAAGTCAGGTGACACTTTGAGCGATTTGATATAGTGGCCCGAAACCAACCCTGTTACCGCCTGCTGCCAAGTCACCCCGTCATCGGGTGAGTACCAGAAACCCTCCCTTGCACCAATGAATAAACGGCCGTTTCCCGGATAATCAGGCGGCAGCACAATCAAATGCCCGCCCCGTGACCTGTCCCAGGAAGCAAGCTCAAGCCAGGTATCACCACCGTCTGTTGATTTTTTCAGTTCACCCACATCTTCGCCTGTGGCAAAAACCGTTTGATCAGAGGCAAAATCGGGCGAAACCGCAATGCTGGCATTGTTGTAGATGCCGTAAAGGTTTTCCCACGTGGCGCCAACATCCGTACTACGATAATAGCCAGTATATTTGCTGCCAAACGCCATGAAAATCGTTTGATCAGCAACATAGTCAGGCGAAAAAGCCAGGGCTCTCACTCCAGTAAAGTCAGAGCTGCCATTAAAGCCAAACGGCCGCCACGACTGCCCATCATCCTCACTGGCATACAAACCATGATTGCTCGTACCCGTCAGCAGCAGCGACCCGTCAGCAGTCAGCGCCATCACCGAGGCCGGCAAAACGATTAGCGCCTGGGTGGCTTGACGGGTTATGCCGCTGCCTGGATTCGCCGTCAGCATCCGAAAAACGCCGGTATTCGTGCCTACCAGCATGACAGCCTGCGTCGGCCAGGCGGGGGAGATAGCCAGCGATATAATCGACGTGTTTTCATAGCCAGGCACAAGCTGCCAGTTCGCTCCGCCATTTGTGGAGTAATACAACCCCTTAGACGCACC
This sequence comes from Anaerolineae bacterium, assembly GCA_014879345.1. Taxonomy (GTDB): domain Bacteria; phylum Chloroflexota; class Anaerolineae; order Promineifilales; family Promineifilaceae. The sequence goes on from JACSSI010000304.1 coordinate 825, forward strand.
GGCGAACAATGTCTGGTCAACCGCATAGTTGGGCGAAACCGCCAGTACCCCAATCGTGCCGACGTCAGCCGCGACAGGATACGTTACCCAATTCGTACCACCATCAGTGGATTTATGAAACACATCACTGCCAGCAAACAGGGTCTGGTCAACCGCATAATGGGGTGAAACGGCCAATGATTGCACAGAGGCAGAATAGACTGGCGTCCAGGTCACACCATCGTCTACCGATTTGGCTACGTGCGCTCCGCCGTAAAACCATTCTGCCACAAACGCGGTGCTGTCGGCAGCAAACGCCGGTGAATAGGCAATGCTGCTGATTGAGTTTGACGAAGCAGTCGCCCAATTCACGCCGCCATCCTGGCTGACGAGCAAACCACCATAATAACCCGTCACCATGAGGTGACCGCTGGCAGCGAAGTCTGGTGCTGCCACCACACGGGTGATGTTGCTGGGAGGTGCTTGATAGAGTGACTCGTTCCGTACCCAATTGGCGCCACCATCTACAGATTTAAATAAACCGCCTCCCGTAGCGGCAAAAACGGTTTTGTCTGTAGCAAAGTTATTGGAGAAAGCGTAGCCACGAACGGCCGTTTCCTTCCCCGTTTCTGCCGTGCCACCGGCGGACACAGCCCAGGTCTGCCCAAAATTTTTCGATTTGAGAATACGTGATCCCGCTTCAAAACCCTGGTAATCGCCGTACCATTCGCCCGTAAAAGCAATGCCGTCACTGGCAAAATTAGGTGAGACTGCCAACGCGTCTGCACTGCCGCCGCGTGGGCCGCTGCTGTGCCAATTCCCAGGTTCAGCATAGCTTCCCTGGCTGATGGTCACTCGCTGCACCCCGGCACTGCCCGCTGCAAACACGTCAAACGAACCGGTTGGCGTGCTGGCAAGATCGTAAATTTTTGTGCCAGCCAATGAGCCATCGACCTTCTGCCAACTCACACCGCCATCACTGGAACGATAAACGGCCGTTTCCCCCCCGCTCTCACCATATTGCACCCCGGCCAGCACCGAGCCGTCCACCGCAAAAGCGAGCGTGGTCACTTTCAGCGCCGCCCCATTTTTCTCAGCGGGAATGCCGGTATTGAGGGCTTGCCAGCTTACCCCATTATTCGTGCTGCGATAGACTGCCGTCGCGCCGGAAACATCAGCCCGGGCAGCGGCATAAACAGTGCGGCTGGCGCCATATGCCGGAGAAATCGCCAATGCCGTGGGATAGGCCACATCTAGCACCCGCGTCCAACTCGCCCCGCCATTTTGGGAGCGATGGATACCGTCATTACCCATCCCCGCAAACAAGGTTTGATCCACCGCGTAATTCGGCGACACTTCCAACAAATTGATGTTCAAGCCGGAGGCAATATTGCTCCAACTGTCTCCACCATTGGTAGAGCGGAAAAGGCCAATGGCGCTGCTGGCACTGCTGGCAGAGGCCCAAACCGTCTGATCTACCGCAAAATTGGGTGAGATTGCCAGGGTTTGGAAGGCGTGGAAAGTTGGTGTGAAAACGGCCGTCCAGGAGTCGCTGTTGTCCTGTGAACGGTAGATACCGCCGTCAACCAGGCCATGCTGCCCAATCATGCCCGCGACGGCAAAAGCTGTCTCGTCGTTGGTAAAATCAGGCGAGAAAACAATGCCGTTCACCCGTCCCAGACGCCCCGTAACATGCCGCCAGTTCGCACCGCCATCCTGTGACCATTGCACATTACCATCACCAGGGAAGGCAGAGCCAGCGTCAAAGAAACGGGTCTCATAAAATTCTGTGCCTGCCAGCATGATGGCTGCATTGCCAGGCGCCAGGGCAAATGAGCGCACAGCCAGTCGGGGCAGGCCGTCGTTCATTTGCATCCAGCGGCTGCCTCGATTGGTGGAACGGGCCACGCCGGAACTGGTTGCCACAAACTGGACACCACCCGGATTTTGCTCAGGCGCTAAGGCCAGCGCCAAAACATCGCCGCCAATCATGCCATCCTCATAAGTCATGGCCGGATCGTAAGCACCCACGGAATTCCAGGTTATGCCGCCATCCAGGGAACGGGCAGGGCTGTCGTCCTGAGAACTGGCTGCCATGATGACCTTATCAGTGGCAAATGTGGGTGAAAACGCGAGGCTTATTTCGCCACCTGCCCCCAGCACCACGCCGCTGCCAGGATTCCACGTCACCCCGTTGTTGGTGGAGGTGTAGATGATGCCGGTGGTGGCAACGGCCGTTATCGTTTTATCAGCCGCATAATTTGGAGAGACAGCCAGGGCGGTATAGCTGCGACTGGTCTCCACAGGCTGCCAACTGCTCCCCGCATCTGTAGAACGATAGATGCCCGCATTGGCAACCAGAGCAAACAAAATACGGTCTGAGGCAAAGGCTGGCGAGAAAGCCAGTTCGTTCACCTGATGCGTAGCAAACCAACCCCCTGCCTGAGTGAAAGTGCTGCCGCCATTGGTAGAAACAAAGGTGCTGTTGGCAGCGCCAGTCACCAGATAAAGGAGTTGATCGTGGCTAAAATCAGGGGAAATTGCCAGACGACGACCTGAAGCAAAACTGGTCGGGCTGCTGTTTGGCTGCCACGTTTGCCCCCCATCTGCCGTGCGATAAACCATGTACCCCGCTGCCAAATCACCGGAAAGGGCGAACACTGTTTTATCAGCAGCATAGTTGGGCGAAATGGCTAAATCGCGCACCAGCCAATTGCCGGAACCGGTAGTCTGCCAGCTAACCGCGCCGTTATCCGAGCGATATACGCCCTGTCCACGCAAGCCAACAAACAGGGTTTCTGGCGCTGGATACCCAGGCGCAAGCACGATATCGGCAACGCTGCCGCCGGTTGGGCCGGGTAATGACTGCCAATTGGTTGTGGTGAAGGTGTTTGGGAGTTGGCTGGCTGGTTGATCGATGGGGATGGAAACGGCAGTTTCTCCTGGCTGAACCACAATGACAAAACTGCAAAGAAGCATCAAAAAAACAGTAAGTAACAGTTTATGTTTCATAAGACTCCCTATTTTTAATCTTTCAGAGATCATCTAAAAAAAGATCAACTCGGCGACTGACTAAATTTGTGGAAGCCAATAAGGCTCCTTACAATGCGTTCGCGGACTATGATTTGGCCCAATTGTCCATAAAGCACATCATAGCACAGCTATTTGTGGCAGAATGGTCAATTTTATGGATTTTTCACAGCAGTTTGGGGGGGGTGACAACAGAGTAAGCAGACACAAAAAAACGGCCGTTTCCCACTACCAAGAGCTACCAGGCGGGGATAACGGCCGTTTCTACATGCAAAACAACTTGATTCAGTTGGTCAGGCAGAGTGCGGCATGTTACGGATTCAGAGCCACATCCACCACAGTCGATTGACCACGTTCGGCAGGCAAAGTAAATTCCTCACTGGTTACGAGTAGATTACCACCCTCTTGATCATAAACAAGCCAACGGAATGGGCCGCTGCCTAAATCATGCTCAGCCACCCACCACGCTTTATAACCAACCCACACACCATCTTCCTGATCAATGCTGTCCAAATTTCCCTTCCAGCCATCAACTTTGAACCACTCTTTGCCATCTGTCCATTCAACTTCCAGCCACAAATCTTGCCACATCATTTGATCCCAGGGCCACTCACTGCTAAATGCAGCTTTCATTTCGATGGTGCCGCCTTCAGGCAAACTGGATGCGTCAGTTGTTGGTTCTGGCTGCGATTCCGGCGTGACGGTGGGTACAGAGGTGTCTCGCGGTGGCAAGTCATCGGCGCTGGTATTTTGGCCGAATGTCAAAGCCAGCATAAACAATGTCATCGCTAAACCGAGGACGACGATAATGCGTATGTCAAATGATTTCTTTTCCATGATGTCCTTCCTTATTAAAGACAAATTTATTGATTAGATATATATATAAAACAAACGATTTTTCAACCAGACCTGTCAGGTCATCACAAAACCTGACAGGTCTCTTGTTGAATTACAGCGCAGGATGGTTAGGGAACGGCCGTTCCTCCCAGAATATTGTTGTAGACGCCATAACCCAGCTCATCCAATTCCGTAATAGCGCCATTACTAAAACCGGCACGTGCAGAATCAACCTGAGCATAAACGGGTGTCCCCACCGGGAGCGTGCCATAATACCGGCTCTGATCTGCTACCAGATACAAGTTTGGCGCACCGGGCGTTGTACTATACGTTAGCGTGATTGTGTCACCCACAGCCATATCTTGCGTCACACCCCAGGCTAGCCCCTCTCCGTTTGGCGTTAACTCAATCCACAATTCGTTCGCAGATGTCGGAGGTGTGCTGGGATTGATGTAAAAATCTACCCAGAACGAATCGTATACAGGGGCATTGCCCTGATTTTTGATAACGACTTCAATCAAATTACTGCTGGCACGAATATCTGTGACAATCAGGTCTGGCGCAGTCGTAAAATTATTAAGAATTACAGGCATGAAGATAAAGTATTCATTTTTCACTTCAAAGACTGTGGGATCATAGCTGCCTTCTACCGCCGGATCATCTGTGAGGGTTGTGGCTTCGTTCGTGCCATTACCATCGGCATCGTAGAATAGTTCGCCCTGATTACTGACTGTTTCGCCCTTTGTTCCCAGCAAAATCGTCGCCTCAATTTCAATAACAACCGAAGCATCAGCGGCAATGCTGCCATTCCAGGTCACTGTATTGGTGGCTATGGTTGCAACTGCAGTCCCGCCACCGCTCAACACCTGCGCATCTACCAATGCCAGTTGGGCTGGCAAAATGTCTTCGAACTCGTTGCCAGGATTATCCAATTGCACACTGTCTCCGGTATTGGTGATGGCAATGGTGTAAGTGATCACACTTTCTTCAGCAAACTCACCACGAACTGTCTTGGTGGCTACTAAACTTGATGGCGAAACCACCGTCACCACCACTTCGTCTGAGGCATCATCACCATCATCATCTGTCACCGTCAGCGTGGCGGTGTAGACACCGATTGCTGCGTAGGCATGGCTGGGTGTCAGCGAGCCGGAAGCGGTATTCGTGTCGTCAAAATCCCACGCAATGGTATGCGTATCGTTCTCACCTGGGTCTGTGAAGGAACCGGCAAAGTTGAAGGATTCACCTACATTCACCGTTCGGGGAGAACCTGCATCCACAACAGGCGGCAAGTTATAAACGGTAATGCTTGCCTCGTCCGTTGCTTCACCCTCATCATCATCAGTCAACGTTAAGGAAACCGTGAGCGGTTGACCATCATCAAGGAAGGTATGGCTTTCAGAGAAACTGGTTGTACCTGCCGCATAGGGGTAAGAATCAACATCTCCATCCCCCCAATCAACAGATAAGGTGAAAGTGTCGCCCGTGCCGGGGTCTGTGATAGTGCCGCTTAAAGTGGCAGATTGGCCTTCATTGATACCTGAGGTTTCAAGCGAAATATTAGAGAGGGCTGGGTCAACATTTGTCACTGTCACCGAGGTGTATTCAGTATCAGACAAACCCTCTTCAAAATCGGCATTATCAGAAACTGCTCCTCGAATCATTTCTGGATCAGTAACATCAGAAACGGTCACTTGAATTGTATA
>JACSSI010000305.1 GCA_014879345.1 Anaerolineae bacterium
TAGCTCTGGGGGGCAATGTTGCCGATAGTGGGCTTAAAATCGAGGTATCCACTTCCGTCTTCAGAGGTAATGGTTTCGGCAAAAATGGCCTCTTTCGCAACGCCAATGACAGCATCATGATTCGTGGTATCTACCTTAGCAACTCCCAGAAGCGGCTGACCATTTTCTGGTGATATGATACCAATCATGGCAACCAAATCACCCGGTTCAATGACGGTTCCACCCAGATTGAAAACGAGAGATTGAGTGGCTGCCGCAGCATTTGTAACTGGCCCATTTACAAATATGCCGCTATTGCCTCCAAAATAAGCATCGAACCAACCGCTGGCGCCTTGAACATACATGCCACGATATTGGTCGCTGAAGATGCGGGCGCCATAACCTAGTTCGCCTGATGAATCGGTTCCTCGTGCATAAAGCCCCTTGCCACCTTCAAAGTAGCCACCTTCATTATAGAAACTGTAACTGTTGGAGGTGTCACCACGGCCGTAGACACCTACCCCCTGATTACTCTGCCCATACACACCTGGTGCCAGGATATTGGGATGGGTGCGATTTGCACCACTATAGCCATAGACCCCAATGCCGTTGGTGCTATAGAAGTAACCAGCGTACCCTTGGTTAGCGTTGCTGCCGCCATCAAAGCCGTAAACGGCATAGCCATCTTGTGTTTGACCGTAGATAGCACGGCCGTTTTCAGCCAGTCCATAAATCGCATTTCCCGTTGTTGTTTGGCCGGTAATGGCTCCCCGATTAAAGGCGAAGGCATTGTTGTTCATTTGCACATCTAGCAGGTAGTTGTTGGGGATGGCATTGGCTGTGCCTTTCACGATGGCACCGGGACGTAAGGTGTGGGCGATTGGCGCTGGGGTAATTTCCTGACGCGGGGTGAGCAGTTCGCCGTTGACTGTGTGCGCCACCCATAGTTCTTCGCCATTGAAGATGTCGGTGGTGATGCCGAACCGTGTTTCAAAGAGGCCATTTTTGACGGTGATGCTGCTGCTGCCGCTGTCCCAGAGTAACGTGCCACCTGCTGCTGCATTGTAAATTTGGAAGCGCATGGTGAATGAGCCATTGAGCGGCACGTCGTTTTCATCGGTGAGGTAGCCTTGATAGGTGATGGCGTCGCCAATGGTGGCGGCGGGGGCATCTGGGGCTTCTGGAGAATTCGCGCCGACTAAGGCAGGCCAAAACGCGCCCAAGCCTCCCAGCAGGAACAGGCCGATAGCTACTGCAACAATTTGAGGAAGTATGTTTTTCGATTTCATGGTGTCTCCTTTTGCCCTCTCCCCAGCCCTCTCCCAGAGGGAGAGGGGGCTAGGTTGCGGGGGGCAAGTCTAATTACCTAATAACTGTTGCTGCAATGCCAGGGTCGGTGGGTAGTCGGGGTCAAGTATGAGGCTTTGTTGCATGGTTTGGTGCGCCGCTTGCTGGTTGCCTTGTTGGGCGTAAACAGTGGCGAGGCCAAGGTGAAAATCGGCTGAATCGGGCTGCCACTTGATGGCTTGTTCAAACGCTTGTTGAGAGGCTGCCAAATCGTTGTGTTGCAGGGCTGCCCAGCCTAAAATGCCAAAAGCAAGGCCATCGGTGGCATCGAGGTCAACGGCGCGTTGGGCCTGGCGCCTGGCACTCTCGATGTCGCCCGTGCGCAGAGCCAGATCGGCGTATTGCTGATGAGTGAGGCCGATAGTGGGGGCGAGGGCGATGGCTTGTTCATAGGCGTTGTAGGCCGCTTCGATTTTTTCTGGTGATGCGCCTGCCTGTCGGGCATAGATGGCGGCGAGTTGGGTATGCAGCACCGGGTCGGTGGGGTGCAGGGCAATGGCCTGGTGCATGGCGGCCTCGGCTGGTGCAAAGTTGCCTGTTTGGGCGAGCGTTAGAGCCAGGGCGACTTGGTATTCGGCGCGTTTTGGTTGGTAGGAAACGGCCGTTTCATATTCAACCATCGCTTCTTCAAAATCTCCCTGTGCCAGGGCTTGTGTGCCGCGCCAACTGTGAGCGTCGGCCAACATCGGGCGCACGTTGGCTTGCCATATCGCCCAGCCTGCTAGTAGGACGAATGCGAATATCAACCCCCACCCTAACCCTCCCCCTGAAAGGGAGAGGGGACGGTCGCTCCCTCGCCCCTTGGGGGAGAGGGCTGGGGAGAGGGGATTACCGGCCACGACAATTGCCATGAGCAGCCAAAAGAGAACGGCCGTTGCCGCCACATCAAACAAAAACAAATTGCCGACGAGGTGGGCGCAGAGGGCGGCCATGCTCGCCGCTACCCAGGGGGAGGCAAGCGTTTGGCTGTTGGGTGGTGAGGTCACCGATGGGTCGGCCAACTGCTGCCAGCCCAGCCGCAAAACAAAAACGACGAGCAGGATAAAAATAACAGTCGCCACTACGCCGTAATTGAGCGACCAGTCGAGCAGCCAGTTGTGCGCCCGGTCTACGACCACGCCGCGTCCCTGGTAGTACACAAGCTGCGGCGGATAGACGGATGGGAAGTGCAGGTCGAGGGTGTCTGCGCCGTAGCCCAACCAGAGGCGCGGCCACAACAGGCGGAGCGATGCTTGCCAAATGGTCCAGCGGGCGGCGATGGAGTCACCGGCGGCAATACCGCGCTGCAAAATCAAAAGCAGCGCACCCGTTAGCAGCGCCAATCCGCCCAGGCCCCTCAGCCACCGGTTGCGGCGAGACCAACTGGGTACCACTTGCAGCCAAAGCAGAACGAGGAGACCGACAACGGCCGTTATCCAGGCGGCACGTGCTTGGGTGATAGCAATGACGACGAGTTCCAGTCCGAACAAAATACCGAAGCCCACCCGCTGCCATTTTTCAACGGCCGTTTGGGTGGCGATGAGGGTCAGGGGCAGGAGCAGGGCGAGGTAGGCGCCGGTGAAGTTGGCGCGGCCGAGGGTGGTGGTCAGTGGGGTGCGGGCATCGGTGAAGAGGGGCAGGGGCTGCCAGCCTGCGGCCTGGGCAAGACCGAGTATGGAAATGGGAACGGCCGTTATCACCATTACCATCAAAAGCTGCCGACTTTGGTGTCCGTCAATCTGAGTAGCCACACACACAAAGAGCAAAAGATACGCGATCTGCGTCAGCACCCCGCCTGCCCGGTCGAGAGAGCCGAAGAGGGCGATGGTTTGGTGGGTGCTCAACAGCGTCGAAAGCAGCAAAACGAGTGTCAGGATGATGACGAGATTACGGATGGGCGTGGGCAGCGGTTTGGGTTGCAGCCCCCTTAGCCAGCCGCTCAACCACAAGACAACCAATACCCAAATCAATGAGCGGAGCAACCACACTTTTGATGCTTCAAACTGCTGCTCGACCCAAAAATTCACAAATAAAGGGATGATGAGCGCAATTAACAGCCATAGTGCTTGCTGCCAAGTGCGCAACGGATGTTCCGTTGCCATGCGTTCCTGCCTGGTTACTGTTTTTGGAGGTGGATATTAAACGGCCGTTATGTGAGGAATGATGAAAGGATACTGTGTTGTATTGAGGGGGATATTGTTGCCAAGTGCCTCACTGTAAATTTCATCCTTAGGGATGATGGAGAACCTACGGCAGTTTACTATACTGTGTATGTTGTGAGTACTGATTTCGAGAATATACTTGATACCTTACGGAATTGTTTACGGAAGCAGTTATTTTATTTACGCTCATTTTGAAATCTCAGTCGATTATTCATTCACAAACCAGGAGTTGTAGATGAACCATGTAGACGATTATCACATTGAAGATACCAGCCACGCCAGGCTGCAAGCTAGTCAGAAAGGCGTCAAGCATTTCCTCAAGGCTGGCTATGGCCTGTCGGTGCATTGGGGACTCTATTCCCTGTCTACCGAAGGCAATGAGTGGATTTATTACACCCATCAAATCCCCCTCGCCAAATACCAAAAACGAATGACGCAATTTAACCCCACCCGTTTTAACGCTGAAGAATGGGCAGACCTCATGCTGGAAAGCGGCCAGAAATTCCTGGTCATCACCAGCAAACACCATGATGGCTTCTGCCTCTGGGATTCGGCACTGACTGAGTTCAAAGTGACCAATACCCCCTTTGGACGAGACATTTTGCATGAATTGGCAGAAGCGCTGCACGCACGCAAACTGGGTCTGCATTTTTACTATTCGCTGGTTGACTGGACGCATCCCGCCTACCGCACCGATTGGGATGCATATGTGGCCTATTATCAAGGCCAAATTCGAGAACTTTGCACAAATTTTGGGCGCATTGATGGCTTTATTTTTGACGGCTATTGGCCTCGGCAACCATTTGAAGGGCTGCAATATGAATACTTCGCGGCGCGAGGCAAATGGGATTTGGCCGGCACGTATGACCTGATTCATGAATTGCAGCCAGCCGCCATGGTCGCCAACAACTCCCATGTGCCGCCTATTCCGGGCGAGGATTATCAGGCGTGGGAACTGGATTTGCCCGGCGAGAATACCATCGGCTTCAATACCACTGAAGTGGGCGATAAACCAACTGTCTGCTGGTGGAATCTCAATACGGGCTGGTCTTATCAACCCTGGGCTTACAATCTGAAATCTGCCGAAGAGATTGTGGCTGTTTACAACAAGGCACGCGCCATGAATTCTCCCTTTTTCCTGAATGTGGGGCCACGGCCGTTTGGCGACATTCATCCTGAAGAGCAGCGGGTGCTGCGGGAAATCGGACAGTTAATCCGGGCGCAATAAGTTATGGCATCAGAGCGGCTTTCTATCATCCCCCAACCTGTTTCCATTGAGAGAATGAGCGGCGCGTTTGTGCTGACGCCACAAACGGCCGTTCTCACCGACAGCGCCAATACAGCAAACGGCCGTTATCTCCAAGCGCTATTCTCCCTGGCAAATAACCCGGATGGTCTCGCCATCCACCTGAACCTCAATGAGGCCCTCAAGCCCTGGGGCGACGAAGGCTACCGTTTGGAAATAACCACAGAGGCTGTCAGGATAACGGCCGTTACCACCACCGGCATCTTTTACGGCATCCAAACCCTGCGCCAACTGCTGCCGGCTGGTCAAAAAACCGGCACCATTCCCTGCTTACTTATCGAAGACAAACCGCGTTTTTCCTGGCGCGGTTTTATGTTGGACGAAGGTCGCCATTTTCAGGGCAAAACATCCGTTTTGCGCTTGCTGGATGCGATGGCCTTGCTCAAACTCAACCGGTTTCACTGGCATCTCACCGAAGACCAGGGCTGGCGGCTTGAAATCAAACAATATCCCCGCTTGACGGCAGTGGGCGCACAGCGAGCCGGGACAGCGCCAGGCATGATTGCCATGGTGCGCGGCAAGCATAATGGCGTGCCGCATGGCGGTTTTTACACGCAAGACGAGGTGCGCGAAGTTGTGGCTTACGCCGCCGAGCGCCATATTACCGTCGTGCCGGAAATCGAGATGCCCGGGCATTCGACAGCCGCGCTGGTGGCCTATCCTGAACTGGGCTGCACCGGCGGCCCCTACGAAATGCCCACCCGTTTTGGCATCTTCAAAGACGTTTACTGCGTGGGCAAAGACCATACGATAACCTTCCTGGAACATGTTTTGGCTGAGGTACTGGCCTTGTTTCCCAGTCCGTACATCCACATTGGCGGCGATGAAGCGCCCCGCAGCCGCTGGCAAAAATGCCCGGATTGTCAGAAACGGATCGCGGACAACAATCTGGGCGACGAGCATGGGTTGCAGCTTTATCTCACCAACCACATGGCGCGATTTTTGAGGGATAACGGCCGTTCTCTCATCGGCTGGAATGAAATTTTGAATGCTGATCTGGAGCCATCGGCTGTGGCGCAGTATTGGGTACGAAACAGAAAAGGGATGATTGCGGCAATTGAAAACGGCCGTTCTGCCATTTTGTCCCCCAATTGGCATTATTATCTCGATTACAGTTACAGCCTCACCGCTTTGAGTAAAACATACAACCACGAGCCTGTCTTCTCTGAACTGAGCCAGAGTGCAGCTAAAAACATACTGGGTATCGAAGCGCCATTGTGGACAGAATTCGTCCCCACGGCTAAACGGATGGGGTATCAGGCATTTCCCCGGTTAACGGCCGTTGCCGAAACCGCCTGGACACCCGCTGCCCAAAAAGAGCTGGTCAGCTTCCGGGAGCGCTTGCCCGCCTTCCTCAACCAGTTAGACGAAATTGGCCTCACCTACGCGCCCCTCACAGAAATCGAGCCTGCAAAACTCAAACAGAAACTAGGCATATTTTCAATGATTCGACCTTAAAGCGTCCTTTAACTTGTCGAGATTGGTCTAATCTTGATGGAACTTAAGAAAATAAATTGGTAATCGTGTCATGCCCGCGAAGGCGGGCATCCACAGGTGGTGGCAAATGGATTCCCACCTGCGTGGG
>JACSSI010000306.1 GCA_014879345.1 Anaerolineae bacterium
TCTCCTCAAATTTAATGCCAATTAGTATTGGCAAGACTTTTGTAGTCTGCTTTGTTACACAAAAACTAATCGCACCCTGGTTATGCTAAAGGGTTGATAAACTGGTGCAACGCCATTATTATGAAACAAAAGAGTCTTTTTTGACAAGGAGGAATTTATGGCAGATTTGTCGAAATATGTGAATTGGAAACCAACAATTGGAGAGCCGCAGGTAATGGGTGATCGCACGATTCGGCTGCAAGCGCAGGCCATCTCGTTAATTACTCCGTTTGGCGGTTTTGTCTGGAACAGACCAACGGCCGTTCTCGTGGAAAAAGATGGCATCACCGATGAAGTGCCGATTGTTGATGCCACACGCTATGCCTTGATTGGCATCGGGGTGATGGGCGTGGTGGGTATGATAATGGCGAAGCTGATAGCTGGGTTTTCAAGAGATTAGAGACTGGCGTTTGTCAACCAATTTCCCGGAAGTTTGGTGACAGACAAAAATGATTACAGACAACTTTCGGGAAGTTTAGTCATGAAGGAGTGAAACATGAGCACTGAATTTAATACGTTGATTTTGGAATCGTTTCCTTCGCAGAAGGATGCGAATGAGTTGATGGACAAGATGTTTGAAGCGGCCAAGCCATCCTCAATTTTCAGTGAGCCGGTGGTGCATGGCGAGTACGCCGTCATTACCGCTTCTGAGACGATTGCTGGTCTGGGTTATGGTTATGGTGGTGGTGGCGGTGTGGATGGCTCTAGTGAAGGTGAAGCGGGTGAATCTGGCACGGGCAGTTATGGCAGTGGCGGCGGTGGCGGCGGTGGTGGTTCCATTTTAGGGCGACCGGTAGCGGTCATTTCCGTTGGGCCAGACGGGGTGCATGTGGAGCCGATCATGGATCCGACAAAGATTGCCATTGCCTTTTTGACGACGACGGCGGCTATTTTTATGTCAATGCGCCGAATTTGGAAGATGAAGTAACATGTAGAGTGGTTCAATTTCCAAAATTGAACCACTCTTGCCCATATCCAACAGCTAGTCTACAAAGCCGAGGATGAGCAGATCGCCGATTAACAAAAAGGTGAGTATTGAAAATGTGACGAAGCCACCGCCAAGAGTATAGATGAACCGGAAAACGGCCGTTTCCGGTTTCCAGCCGCCTAATATCTGCCACTCCCACACAAATACACCCGCTGCGCCCACGAGTGCTACAGGTGCAATCAAATTCCAAATCAATGGGGCGTATTTGTATCGTGGGGATGGCGGGGAACGGCCGTTTACAGATGCTTACTGGTCAGGTTGGGGTATAATCAGAAAAAGTTTCTATTCTAGGAGGTAAAAGACGATGAGCAGAGTATTTAGTTTTTTGGCAGGTGCGATTTCTGGTGCGTTAGTGGGCAGTGTGGTGGTGATTTTGTTTACACCAGCCTCAGGTGAAGAGTTGAAGCAGGGTGCGATTGACCGTTGGAATCTGACGTTAGAAGAAGCGCGTAACGCGCGTGATCAGAAGCGCATTGAGTTAGAAAAGCAGTATCGTGATGCGTCTGCGGCTTAAGGATAAGGCCGAACTCTTGTTGTCGCCTCAACTTGGGCTGGCACAAGGCCAGCCCTTACTAATATGTTATTCAATTGTTAGCCAGTAATCGGCGGGGGAATCGACGTAGGGGGTGAGTGGGGTGATGGCGAGTACGCCGCCCTTTTTGCCGACGTTGAGCTGCCATTGACCCTGATTTAGCTCGTTGAGCATGAGACGTGTCACTTGGGGGTCGGGGCCAAGTGGCTCAATAAACTGCACTGCCCACTGCTGCGGCAGTTGTTTCCCGATTTGTACGAACCCTTTGGCTTCCCATTCTGTGGCTTGCTCTTCGGCGTTGTCCTGGAAACCGAGTTCCGGGATGGTTAGGTCGTCGAGGGCGAAGCCTTGACCGGAGATGGCGGAATCGGTGAGAACGTCGAAGCGGACGAGGACGGGTTGGCCGACGTAGCTGTTGAGGGAGATGGTTTCTTTGACCCAGCCATCGACGTGATCGTTTTCAAATTCGGAACGGCCGTTATAAGATGGGCCAAATTCGCCAGCAGAGGTGTGGTCTGGCACGAGTAAATCCCAAGATGCACCCTCATCTGTTGAAATAGAAATGTAGGCGTAATCGTACTCTTCTTCCAGATCATACCAGGCGGCAAAGGTGAGCGTGGCGCTGTTTAGCTCTGTTAAGTCGAAGGCGGCGGTGAGTTGGGCGTTGGTCTCATCCTGGCCGGGGGCATACCAGATTTGTTCGCCGCTGCGGGGGTCTGAGTTGATGAGCGGGGCGGTGGTATTGCCAGCGAAGGTGATGGTGAGCGGGCCGCGCACGTCTAAATCGATGTAATGGGTGCCGTATTGTTCCAGGGTAAAGGTTTTTTCTTGAGGTAGTTCTTTGATGCGCCATTCAAAAGAAGGGCGGCCTAAATCGAGATGTTCATAAAAGAATTGGCTGCCTGCGTTGGGATTGTCCAAGAAGTTGGCGGCGACCCAATCGGCGCTGAAATCGCTCAGGGTGCGTTCAGGGGCATAGCCTTGCAAAATGGCTTGCACAGCGGCCAGACCATTGGCTGGATGACGGGATAGTTCCTGAACGGCCGTTTCTCCCAATTGTTCCCACACATAAACAGAATAGAGATACGCTCCACTGTAGTGAGCATCGACGGCATCGCTCTCATAATCCCAACTGTTGAGCCGCGTTTCGGGGCGGTGCGTGTAGTCAATTGCAGTGGCGGTATCGAGACCCACATAAAGTTCTGCCAACTGTGACAGACCCTCGTTGAGCCAGGTGGATTCGTTGGGATCAACATACCATTGGATGAGATGTTGTAACTCATGAACCAGCGTGCCGAAGTATAAATCTTCCCCCAGTTCCAAATTGCCCATCACCAGATAGACGATTTCTTGCTGGTTGGAATCGGAATAGAGGGTTTGCGGGTATTCATCGATGCTGCTGAAGTAGCCCAGTTCACTGGCGTTGGACTCGCCCGCCAGATGTAAAATGCTAAAGTGCGGATCGTTGTCTACGCCTGGCTGCCATTCCTGTCCAAAAAGGTTGACGAGGCGCGGGTAATAATCAGCTTCCAGTCGATTTGCAATCGACTGCACGTCACCAAGATTGTAGTCCAGGCCATCTTCGACCCAGAAATAAGCGTGTTCGGTGATGCCCAGCAAAGTAGCTTCGATGTTGCCGCTGTCGGTGATGAAGGTTTGTGTGTCGCCCAGCTTGTACTGCGGGGAGGTGATGGTGCGGTCGCCGAATTTGCTGGCGCTAAGGCGCTCGGCGGTTAGAAAGTAGTCGTTGATGGGGTAATCGGTGGCGAGAAGCAGCTCTAAATCTGTGTAAGCGCGGGACGGGACGGGCTGCTGGTCGATGGCGTCGGGAGGCAGGAGTGTTGCGCTCAGGGGGACGAGTGTGGGTGGCGGCTTAGTGGGGGCGAGTGCGGGCGGGTTGGTTGAGGGCAGTGTGGAATTTGCAGCGGGAACGGCCGTTTCCGTTTCAGAAGGTGGCGTTTGTGAAGTTGCTTCGGCAACCACTGCCACCGCTGCCTGGGTTGGTTCAACCACTGCCTGGTCATACCGATACCATAAAATTGCCCCAGTCAAGCTCATGCCCACAAAACAGATACCGCAAAAGGCAAAGATCATCACCCCAGCAAAGATGACCCAGAGTGTCGTGTTAGACTTGTTAGAAGGAGAAGATTGCATAGGAAAAGTGTTGATTATTTACATAAAGTTAAAAACTATTTTGGAACACTCATATAGGCGAGGACACTGATGAAAAAACATCACTGTTTTTCTAGTATCAGTGTCCATTCATTTTAATTTTTTGCGGCAGCCTCAACGCTAAGAAGATACGGCGAAATTTCCCGCGTAATCGGTGTGCTGCCCGATATTATAAGGATAACTTCGCTGGCGTCCTTGTCCAGAGGAAACAGCCACTCTCCCTGATTATTCTCATCTAAAGGTAAGCGTTCGACTTGTGTGCCAGCTTTGTTGATGAGAATGCGCTGCACAATGAAAGAAGCGGGCAAGGTATTGGTGGTGCGCACGATGCCTTGTTCGTCCCAGCCGTTGGCTTGCTCGGCATTGTCACTGAAATTGAGTTCGGGGATGGTGATGTCGTCGAGCAGGAGGCCAGCTTCGTTGACGGCGCCGTCGGTGATGGTTTGGAAGCGGAGCAGGATTGGTTTTCCGGCGTAGGCGGATAAATCGACTGTTTCTTGCTGCCAGACGGGTGAGTCGCCGCCGCCGCTTTTGCCGGTGAAGGCAGGGCCGAGGCTGTTGCCCTGTGGGTTGTCGAGGGTGGAGGAGGTGGCGGGGAGAATGTGCCAGGAACGGCCGTTATCCCCAGAAACCATCACGTAAGCATAATCCCAGCCAGCCTCAATATCGTACCAGGTTTGGAATTGCAAGGTGGCTGAATCCAGACCAGACAAGTCGAAAGTGCGTGTCAAACTGTAGGCGGACTCGTCACCGGGCAGGCTGGCGTAAAAATAGTCGCCGCTAAATGGCGTGGCGTCGATGAGCGGGATTTGCTGCGTACCCGTAAATATCACGGTGACGGGTTCGTCGCCTGAAATCGTGAAATAATCTGCGCCAAATTGGTGGACGGTATCGCTATGGGTTGCGCCGCTGCCGACTTTTTGCGGCTTAATCTCGTCTAGTGCAATGGTTTGGTAGCTGTAAATGCCCTCTCCGAGACCATGACTGTGCAGGTAGCTGGCGGCTGTCCAATCGGCGAAGGTGTCTTCAAAGGTGAGGGGAGGATTGAGGGTGGCGAGAACGGCCGTTATCCCCTCCGTTCCGCTCTCAGCATGTTGCACCAGCGCCCGGGTGGTCTCTTCGCCAAAACGGTCGAGCAGATAGGCAGAGAAGTAGAACGAGTTGGCATAATCGGCGGCGACCTCATTGGGATCATGACTGAGCGCCGTCAGTTGATTATCGGTATTGTTGACATAATCACTGACGCGATTGATGTTGAAGCCGTTGACATGACCTGCCAGTTCGCCCAAACCTTCGTTGAGCCAGGAATCCTCGTTTTTATCGACATGCCATTGGATGAGGTGTTGCAGTTCATGGGCGATGGCCTGGAAGTAATCGTCGCTGCCCAGCCTGGCATCTTTCAGGCTGACGTAGAGCAATTCCCGCTGGTTGGAATAAGGATTCACGGCAGTCGGCAGTTCATCCCCTGACCAGAAATAGGCCACGCCCACGTTGCCCAAATCTTTAAGATGCAACACGTTGATGCGGTTATCACCGTCCACCCCAGGCTGCCATTCTGTGCCGAAGAAGGCGCGGTTGGTCGGCAAAATCTCGGTTTCAATGCGCTGGGCGGCTGCGGCCACGTCGGCTGGTTTGGCGTTGATGCCTTCCTGAAACCATAGATTTAACTGGTCAGATCGGTAAAGTAAATCGGCTTGTATTTGCAAATTTTTATCGGTGGCGGTGTCTTTGTACCAAAAGGGGGCTGCATCACCGACCTGGTATGGGGTGGCTTCGGTTTGGGCGATGGGCGAGATTTCTTGGTCTTGCAGACTGCTGATGAGGGCGACAATGTCTTTTTCAGGGCGAGGGGAATGGGAAACGGCCGTTAACGAATCAAGAGCACTGTCGGCTGGCGGTGTCAAATTGGGTGGTAGCATGGCCTCCTGGGCTGCGCTACATGCCGTTAATAAAACAACAATCAATAAAGAACAGAAAACAGATAATGGATAACGATTCATACTCACCTCAACGTGAAATTGTCAATGGATAATTGCCAGTTGTCAATTTTTACATTAACTGCTGGTAACTATACAGCTAGACCTGACAGGTTTAGGTATAAAATTGTCTGCAAGATAGGGTGCTATACAAAAATGCCTTCCTGTTAAAACACGGCAATAAACCTGTCAGGTCTCAGTTGGTACACCTGTATAGGTACAACTGCTGATTTCTTTTGCGTAACTGATACCTGCTGCTTGTGTTTTCAATTATTGGTTGGAGCTAGAAGACAGGGCGTAAAGTCATATGCCTTGTCCTCTAGCTCTTTCTCTATACTCTAGCTTCCAAGGGATACACATGAAATATGCCCGAAACTAAATATGCCCACATCATAGGTTGGGGCTGCTACTTGCCCGAACGGATCATGACAAATGACGAGGTGGCGCTTCTGGTCGATACCACAGACGAGTGGATTCGCACTCGAACTGGCATCAAACAACGCCACATTGCCGGCGAAGATGAAAGCACAGCCACCCTCGCTTTTGAAGCGGCAGCACGGGCGCTTGCCGTCGCTGATATGCATCCATCACAAGTCGATCTCATCATTGTGGCGACCTCTACGCCAGAATATATGTTCCCTTCCACT
>JACSSI010000307.1 GCA_014879345.1 Anaerolineae bacterium
AAGCATGGGCTTCTCGCCATTTGTCGCCCAGGAACAACCCAATTTCCAATTCAGCTTGATGTGCCGAGAACGCTTTATCCAATTGGCGATTATGCCGGTAAAAAAGCCCCAAATGGTCCAGGATACGTCCGCGCACCGCAAGATCGTTTTCTGGACAGCTCGCAAGCAGTTGCTCTAGCATTGGTATCCATTCGCCCCAATAGCCACGCCGTTCAATAAAGACAAAGGTTTGCAAAATCAGTTCGGCCGTTTCTTGCCAGGTAGCGGGCAAATGCAGGCCAAATTTGGCGGCGCGATATAAGTTTTGGCGTTCACGGTCTAAGGTGGGCAGGGCATCGTCTGTCAGATTGTGGGTATGCTGCTGCCAATAGCTGATGTTGGCGGCAACGCTTTGGCTAAATTGGGGGGATGGTTGGGTCATCATACGTCTAACTCGTCAGGCCAGCCGATGATTTCGGTTTGCAGGAAGGTGTCGGTGAGGCGGTGGATGCCATAGCGGCGTTCTTGAAGGGTGCCTTGTACCTCCAGTAATGAACGCGCTGTTAATTCGCGCACGGCCGTCCAGAAATCATCCGCGTCCAGGCCGCTGAAGGCTTGCATTTGTTCGGGGCGTGCGCCGGAACTGGCGACCAGGGGCATGGCTTGCAGCAATGTTTGGGCCGTGGGGGTGAGGGTGCGCCATGTTTCCCAGTAAATGTGCCGGTATAAATTCTCAATGGGGCCGACCCTGTTTTCATTGAGATCGGTTAGGATTTGGGGCAGGGGGAGAACGGCCGTTAAGCTGACCACTAATTTTAAGGCCAACGGATTACCGCCCGTGACCTGGTAGATGGCTTGCAGCGTGTCAGTATCGGCGTCTGCCAGTTCTGAAAGGCCGGTGACCTGGGCATGGTGGCGTAAGAGCGCGGCGGCGTCGGTGAAGGGGAGTTCGTGCAGGGGTTGGGTGTAAACGGCCGTTTCCCCGGATGGTCTGGCGCGGCTGGTGAGTAAAAAGCGAGTTGGTTCCGTAAAAGCGAGCAGTTTGCGGGCAAAATAATCCACGTGGGCAGTCGTTTCCAGGTTGTCGATGATGATGAGATGGGGCGTGGCTTTTAGCGTTTGGCTGAGGCGTGTTTCCACCTGGCCGACCGCACTATCCGGCCACAAAACCGCCGCGAGAGCAGAAAGCAAGGCATGGTAAGTGCGTTCCGGCGGAAATGGCTCGCCGCTAAACTGCTGCGACTCCACCCGCAGCCAGCAAAGCTGCTTGTAGACCAAACTGGGCAGCACCTCCCGCACCACCGCATCCGCCAGACTGGTCTTGCCAATGCCGCCGATACCAGTCAGCACGACGATCCAGGGCGCAGATGTCTGCACCAGCTGCGCCACAATGGTTTGCTTTGTCTCGGCAAAGCCGAAAAATTGGCTGTAGGGGGCGGGCGGCAGGCTGGCTTCTAGTTGGTGGGTCAGTTCTGCGCGGAGCTTGTATTCCTGCTGGTAGAAAAGCTGCGTTAAGGTTTCGATGGCGGCACGCTGCCAGCGATTAACCTGGTCGATGCTGGCATGCAAATCTTGGGCGACTTGCCGGGTAATTTTGCCATCAATAAACCGACTTTGCAGCACGTTGGCGCCTGTCTCATCTTGCTCGGCCAACTGCTCAACCGTTTCCAGCAAGACATGATCGACAGCGTGCTTCACGTTAAACTGCCGTTTCTCCCCATTTTCAGCCAGTTGATTTTGCACAAGCAGTAACTCAGCAAGGGGGGCTGGCTCGTTGTCTAACGGTTTGCCCCACTGAACTAGGGCCGCGTGAACGGCCGTTTGCAGTTCCTCCTGAGTGATGGCTGACATAAGAGCATTGTACACGAAAAACGGCCGTTTTGGGCGGCAATCGGCGCACACAATCGCACAAAATCGCATATTGATAATACACCCTCGCAGACTATAGATTGTATCTTTTGATTAACGCACATCACTGGCTCCAATTAAAGTTTTAAAGTGACGCAATTGATCTTCGCAACCGTTTCATCCCATTTTCAGCTAGGTGAATAGCTTTGTGGCTAGACCCCATAAAAGCTCATGGAACCATTATTTTGTTTAAGAGGCTAAATCTTAGTTACATTAAGGAGTATGTCATGCCTAAATCGGAAAACCTTACATTAGAACGTATCAGAGAAAGAACAAAAAATAATTTTATCCCTTCTGTAGAAAAGGTCAGTCGGCAAAAGGAAAAAACACCTCAGACTGTTTTATGTCTGTCAGGTGGAGGGCTTAAAGGAGCTTTTGAAGTTGGTGCACTGTATTACTTAACAAAGCATTGGGACAAACTAAACATCGTTGGCGTGTTGGGTACATCAACAGGGGCAATTAACGCTTTGACCATTGCAGCCAAAAAAGACAAAGCGGCAGAGTTGCTTGTAGACTCATATTTAGAGGCAGAAAACACAAGCTCTTTTTTCATGGAAACGCCAGAATATTCTGCGTTTAAAATGCAGCTCGCTGCAGCAAGGATCAAAATCGATCTACTCAAAATGGATTTTGATCTTCCGCCAGAGTTAGAGGAACTAAACAACAAAGATTATCCTAAAAGGATTAGGGGGCTTATTGACTTACTTACTATCCTTTCTTTTCTCACTTCAAAAGGGGAAACTCTCACAAATGCAATAAGTAAACTGAACGGCGTTAAGGGGATCATCAATGCCAATCCTGCATTTAGTAGGATCGAAACCCAAATTGCCAAGGATTTAGAGAACGGTCACCTATTACCCCTACGGATGTATATGGTTCAATATGACGATGGTGACTTGTATTACATGGATGAAAGCGGACACGTCTTTCAAGATACCAGCGGCCAAGAAGTCAAATACGCAATAGGGGGAAGGAAAGATGAACTAATTGAGGGTGCAAAAGCCTCATCGGCAATCCCGTTCTTTTTTGAACCTAGAAGATTTGAAAGAACTGGAAAAGGGGGCGTTGATTACTTTATAGATGGTGGTGTTCGTGAAACTATGCCCCTCAAGGGTGCCAAAGAAATGCTCGAACAAGTCGCTGGTGAGCATCCTAAACGTATCATCTCAATTGTTTGTTCTTTGCCCGACGTTAGCCCAATGACAAAAGCACCTAATCCTTTTTCAGTGGTCATGCGGACGTTATCCGTATTTCAAAGTGAGGCACTAATCAACGAAATCGCACCATCTAATGGCTTCAATGACTCAATTGAACGGGTCAATATTTTCTCCGAAACACCAGTCATTAGTGATGTGAATTCTTTGGATTTGGATAAGGGCTTGATCCGCATTTTATTAGATGATGGCTATATGAGCGCTTGGGAAACGATGAATCTTAAGGATTGTATGGAGACAGATGACCCAGATGAGATCAACCGTGTCAACGCAATCCTCGAAAGTCGAAAAGCTATTACAGAACTTCGCATGAAGATATGGAATAAGGAGCGGAGTATTGATTACAAGGCTCCACCCATTGGTCCAGCCCCAGATATTGAATATCCTACATGGCGATTGAACAAGAACTTTATCATTTCTGTCCGGAAGCATAAGTATGAACTTCTTGAAATTATGGAGGATCGTGTGCGGAAGGCTGAGAATGATCTTAGTTGTTTGCCGGAAATAAAAGTCGGTGGGAAAGTCAAGTCTACGTTTAGAGATTGGCACACAAAATTTGAGCACCACACGCCAGATGATCTTAGCCACTTTTCTTTATGGTCAGAATCCTATCCGTTCACGGGCACATTGAAATTAACCGAACTAAGTAGTAAGCCAACAGGTTCTTGGGATAAATGATTTTAGTCATAAGGTTCCGTATAGGGTGGTGCAAAACGGGAACCGTTTCTGTACCACCCTGTTCTCCTTACATGTATTTTGAGTTAAAGATATCAAGAACCTACTATCGAGGAGGTTTGAAATGACACAGGAAAAATGGTGGGGTGCCCCTGAAACCATAACAAAGAATGGAGTTGCACTATCTTCAAGACTTGATGCACTGTTCGCAAAAGGATGTGAAACCATAAAAAATACTCAACCACTTACAGTGCGTGTCCGTGGAGTCATGATTCGCGAAGATTATGACAGAGACTGGATACGAAAGGACGGTAACGATTTAATAATTGTAACCACGAGTCAGTTCGATGCTGAACCTCCTGTGCAACGACTCCATTTCATGAACAACAATGTTGCCCTTGGCTGGCAAGGTAACTTTTTCAATGACACAGTGCTTGCCATCAAAGCTTTTAACGAAGAAAAAAGGCGACTAACTCTGAGAATACAAATCTATGATGTGGATAAAATTGAGACAGGCTTTGTTGATACTATTGTCACCTCTGCTAAAAGTGTGGCTGTAGCTTTCCCAAATCTAGCACCATATGCTGCAGCGGCCTCATTTGTATTACCATCCCTTTCAAAACTTGTAGAAAACTTAAGCAACCATGACCGAATTCTAGACGAGCGACTGACGCTTGAGTTATCTGAGGTAAACAGTGGGCGAAAACTTCTACAACCTGGCTACTTTGTTTGCTTCAGTACCCCTCAGGAAGACGGGTTGTTTATTGAACACACGCTAAAGGTATACCATAAAAATAATGATGTTGATAGCGAATTTAATGATTGTAGTTACGCGGTTTTGGGCATCGAACGAGATATGAAAGAAAGTCGTAAATGGGAAATTGACCAAAAAACATCAAAGCTGATTGCTCAACTACAAGGAAAAGGGGAAAGCGGTCAAGCCAGTATTGAATTTTTGCGGGAGACTTTAGACGGCTATGATAAGTTCAAACAACTGCAACGCGCTAAAGAACTCCAGAGCAAGAAGAAAAGAACACCTGATGAAGAAAATTTCTTGGCGACTTTGGCAAAAGACGAAGATTTAAAGGCGTTTTTACCGAAAATGACGATGGCAAAATGAAATAATAGTGCCAATACAAAGTTCATTGAGTCAAATGCCATCACTTTTGGCGGTGTCTTATATTGCTAAAAAACCTAAGATGTCCAGTTCATTATCGCTCAATACCTAAAAAGTTTGAAATATAGAAGACTGGAGATTAGGGAATAATAATCTCTTATCTCCAGTCCCTGATCCCCCGACAAACCAGAAGGTTAGGAATAAACGCACAACAGGGGCTGGGAATATCTTAGGCAATTTATTGTCAAAACACTTCACCTCCACGATCCTTCCTTTGACGGACGCTAGATCTCCAGCACACGCCGCATATTACTGCGCACAAAATTGCAGATAACTCACACAGTTTTGCACACTAAAAATGGTATCAATTTAATCAGGAACAAATATCAGGAGGCATATGATGATACTTATCGTAGGTGGCACAGGGGCTCTCGGCAGCGCTACAACCGAAAAATTATTGGCTCAAAGAGAAGCGGTTCGCGTCATGACACGCACACCTGCCAAAGCAGAAGCCTTGCAAGCCTTAGGCGCGGAAGTGATTCAGGGTGATTTACGCGACCAGGATTCTCTTATCCAGGCCTGCCAGGGCGTTGACACAGTGCTGGCTTCAGCGCATTCGGTTATGGGCAAAGGCTCAGAAGCATCGAAATATATTGATGATCAAGGGCACTGCTGGTTCATCGATGCGGCTAAAGCCGCTGGTGTCAATCATTTTGTCTACGTGTCTGCGTTGGGTGCAGCCCCAGACCATCCAGCCAACTTTTTCCGCATCAAATACAAAATCGAACAATATTTGCTAAAGAGCGGCTTACCATGCACGATTTTACGTCCCACCGCCTTTATGGAAGCTCACGCCTACCAACTGATCGGACAGCCTATTCTGGAAACGGGCAAAGTGACCTTGTTTGGCAAAGGGGAAAACCCACGCAATTTTGTTGCTGTGACAGATGTGGCTCATTTTGCCACGATGTTGCTGCTCAAACCAGAAGGCAGTGGCGAACTTTTGGAAATCGGCGGACCTGAGAACTTATCCAACATGCAAGTTGTGAGACTTTATGAAGAATTGGCTGGTCATCAGGCAAAAGTAAGCCATGTGCCGTTGGGGATGCTGCGGGTGATGTCGCCGGTGGCCGGCCTCTTTAATCCCGGCCTGAGCCAGGTTATGCAAATCAGCATCTGGCAAGATACGACAGACCAAACCTTCGATCCGAGTGCTTTGCTCCAACGCTATCCGATGACGTTAACCCGGTTGGCAGATTGGATGGCAGCGTATGTGCCGACCGATCTTCTTCCTGCTGCCGGGTAATTATGACGTGGGTGTTTCAAGTGCCTTTGGGGGGTATAACGGCCGTTCCTTGAGAACGGCCTTTATACCACAATTTGAAATGACACGTCGGGAGGAAGTCGATGAAATCATCTATGAAGCATTTACCAATG
>JACSSI010000308.1 GCA_014879345.1 Anaerolineae bacterium
CTTTCCTGAACTTGTTGTGAGTATTCACCCCATCAGACCCTATACAGCAGGGCAGTTGAGCCAAAATAACATATACTTTCCCAGAATTATCTGGGTTTGTAGATAACACATGTGGGGCAGTTAGGGTAAGTATTCCTGCGCAAGCTCGAAAAAAGCCAAACAGCCCCTTAATAGGAGTATCCTTTTGCCCATGCACAAACAAACTCATTCCAAACAACGAATTCGTGTAAAAACCGCCGCGTTGCCCTGGCTCACAGGACTGGTTATCCTCTTCATCCTGATGGGTTGCAATACTCAAAACACGCCCTCTTTACCTGCCCCTTCTGAACCAACTATTCGCCTGAGCGATCTGGATATCACCACCGGCCAAACCATCTACGTACCCGCTTACTCTGAAATGTACATCATGCCTGAGCGCACCCTGGATTTAGCTGTCACCCTCACCATCCACAATACCGATTTTGAAAATCCCATCATCTTAACTTCCGTCAGATATTATGATACCCAGGGACAACTCCTCAAAGAATACCTGACAGAACCGCGTCAATTAAATCCATTGGCATCCACTGATTTTTTCGTTGAGGCCAGTGAACAAAGCGGCGGCATTGGCACAAACTTCGTCGTGGAGTGGGGCGCAGAGCAGCCCGTGTTTGAACCGATTGTTGAAGCCATTATGCTCAACGCATCCAATGATCGAGGCATCTCCTTAACCAGCCCCGGCCGTGTTATCAAACAAATTACGCCACAAGAAAATCTGGACGAGTAAACCGTATGGGAATTGCTGCTGATATAGCCATTATTGTTGTTGCTGGTCTGATTGGGGGGCTAATTGCCCAACGGCTGAAACAACCGTTGCTGCTGGGGTATATCCTGGCAGGCGTGATGGTAGGCCCGTTTACCATTGGCCCGACTGTTTCTGACGTACATGATATTGAGCTGCTGGCTGAAATTGGGGTGGCGCTCTTGCTGTTTGCTTTGGGTCTGGAATTTTCCTTAAAAGAGCTGAAACCTGTCCGAAAAATTGCCCTTATCGGCACGCCCATTCAGCTTTTGCTGACCATCGCCTTGGGATATGGCATCGGACAGCTTCTGGGCTGGGATTGGTTTGCCTCTATCTGGTTTGGCGGCCTGATTTCTCTGTCCAGCACGATGGTGGCGCTCAAGACATTGATGAGCCAGGGGCGCATGGGAACGCTGTCTAGCCGGGTTATGATTGGGATGCTTATCGTCCAGGATTTGGCTGTAGTACCGCTCATGGTGATTCTGCCAGAGTTAAACAAGCCTGGCGCGGGGCTTTCCATTTTGGTGACGGCGGCCGTCAAAGCGGCTATCTTCCTGGTGCTCATGGTGGTGTTGGGGACACGGTTGATTCCCCGGTTGGTGGCTTATGCCGCCCGCTGGCACTCACGCGAACTATTTTTGGTGACGATAACGGCCGTTGGGCTGGGTGTGGGCTATATCACCTACCTGTTCGGTCTCTCTTTTGCCTTTGGCGCGTTCGTGGCTGGCATCGTCTTGAGCGAATCTGATTACGGCCATCAGGCACTCAGTGACATTATCCCTTTGCGGGACGTGTTTGGGCTGCTCTTTTTTGTGTCGGTGGGGATGCTGCTCGACCCCAATTATGTGCTGCAAAATTGGCAGATTATCCTGCTAATCGTGGCCATCGTCACGGTGGGCAAGGCTGTGATCTTCGGCACAATCAGCCGCTTGTTTGGCTATCGCAACATCATCCCCTTTGCTGTCGGGCTAACTCTGTTTCAGGCGGGCGAGTTTTCGTTTGTGCTGGCGCGTGTGGGCATCACCACCGGCTCCATTAGCGAAAATTTGTATGCGCTCACCCTGACAACGGCCGTTATCACCATGTTCATGACGCCATTTTTATCTGGTCTTGCCGCACCCCTGTATGACTGGCGCAAACGACGCAGCCAGCAAGACCCGGTGCAAACCATCAATCTGCCTGAGAAGGGGCTGCATGATCATATCGTGATTGCGGGCGGCGGGCGGCTGGGCATGTATGTGGCCCAGCTCTTGCAGCAGTTAGAGTTGAAGTTTGTGTTATTGGAACTGGATTACCGACGGGTAGAACAGGCGAAGGAAGCCAATTTGCCCGTTATTTTTGGGGATGCCAGCCAGGAAATCGTCTTGGAAGCAGCCCATGTAGCTGATGCCGGTTTGATGCTTGTCACCACACCGGCGGCTGAGACGACGCAGGCCATTACCAAACAGGTACACCGGTTGAATTCAGATATTCATATTGTGGCGAGAGCGCACAGTATGGAAGCGATGCAGGCACTACGTGAACATGGCATTCATGAGGTGGTGCAGCCAGAATTTGAGGCCAGCCTGGAGATGACACGCCAGGCACTGCTCCACTTCGACATTTTGCCAACCGAAATTCAAAAGTTCATGGACTCAATTCGCCAAAGGCTCTATGCTCCGCTGTATGATGGGCATGAGTCTTACCATTTGGTGGCGCAGTTGCAAAATGCCGCCCGTCTCCTGGCGGTGAACTGGGTGGAACTGTCGGCTGAGAGTTCTCTCATTGGGCAGACGCTTGAAACGGCCGCTGTGCGTACCCAGACCGGGGCTTCGATTGTGGGGATACTGCATGAGCATGAGCTAATTACCAACCCTGAACGCACTTACCGCTTTGCCCCGAATGACATGGTGGCTGTCATGGGCAGTGCGGAGCAAATTACCGCCTTTCAGACTCTGACAATCTCAGGCCAAATCCCTTCCAAACTCGATATACCAGAGGGTAATTAAGCAAAAACAACAGATTGATACCACTTTGTTGGTATCTCAATTTAAGTTTGGACTACGGCTCTGATACGCCGTAAATCTGCCGCTCTAGTAATGCCTGGGTTGACTCGATAAGCGCATCACGCACAACGGCCGTTTCCAGTCCCACTTGCTCCATCCCCAACAACACACCACCCACTACCGGCGGCACCGTCAGCCGCACCAGTCTGGCTTGTGGCGCTTCTGTCAAAATCGTGTCGCGCATGGGGGTGATGAGCGCGTCGCCCGCTTTGTATAAACTGCCCGCCAACACCACATCGAACGCTTCATCAGCCAAATCGAGCTGACGGATAATGCCCAAGGCCAGGCTGCCCAGTTCCTCTCCCGCCCATTGCACAATTTTCTGCGCAACGGGATCGCCGTGAACGGCCGTTTCAAATACCAGCGGCGCAAACGAGGGGTCAACACTATACCGGCCTCGTCCCAGGCCAGCCAACATATCATCAATATCCTTCGCGCCGACGGCGGTGATAAAGGCGTCTGTCAACTGCGTTTGCGGGCCACGCAAACTCCAGGCACGGCCAATATCCTGCAAGGCACGCTGTACAATCTCACCAGCGCCACCATATTCGCCAAGCGAAGGCCCCATCCCAGACAACCGACAAGATTGATGCGCCTTGTCACGACCACAACTGTTGTTGCTCGTCCCTGCCGAGACAACCACTCCCCAGCCCGATTCAGTACCGGCAATCAAGCCAATCAAGGTATCGTTGCCAAACTCAGTCGGCACACCAAGCTGCAAGGAGTCAATTAACTCTTGATGGCCTACCCCATCTTCCGGCCAATCGTAGCCCGCGAAGCCAAAGCCAGCCCCGGCCAAGCTATCCTTGCCGATGCCAGCCATCGCCAACGCATTTTGGGTGATGGTTTGTAGCACTTTCCGTGTGCCTTCCCAACCGATGACTTCCCAGTTGCCTGGCCCCCCTTGCGCAAAGCCCACAGAACGGCCGTTTTCATCCGCAATCAAGGCATGACTTTTCGTCGCACCGGTATCAATTCCTAAAAAATATCTCATCTGCTATCCTTCAATTCTGTACTTCTCTCATCATATCACGTAACTTTCGCCAGCCCACTACCGTTACACCAGCACGTTCGATCTCTCGACGCCACGCCTCACTCATAAATAAGTCGTAATCAGCCACCCGCGACCGCCAATCAGGAGCAATCGCCCGCAGTTCTGGCGTATCAACAGAGGGATGCGCCAACACATAATGCACGCCCGCCGGCAGTTCGCCCAAAATCTGTTTGGCATCTTCCAGTCGGTTTTCATGACGATCCAACGGCATCCCCACAATGCTGTCAAACAAGGGGAAATGGGCCGCTTCCAGGGCAGACGCCTGTTGTACTATCCAGTCTGCCTCGACTTGACCAAACATCTGTATCAGTTCATCGCTTATCGTGGGACGCAGCATCAGGGCAGGTAGTTGATACTGTTGTGCAATCTGCAAGTAAGTGAGCAGCAAACGTGGATGAAACACGCAGCCCATATGGGAATCCATATGCGTTACGTCAATACCAGCCGCCAACGCCCGTTCCACCTGTGCCGTTATCTCTTGATGAACGGCTCCAACTTCTGCCTGCGTCTGCACCGGTTCACAGCCCCGATGGAGATACCCCTCATCATCAACCAGCCCAGAATCAGCGGAGATAGGCGCGACGGGACGCCAGCGAAAATTGTCCCACTCGCTGGTCAAGGTGACGTGCACACCGATGTCGATGGTTTTGGTTGACCGGTGCTCGCGGCAGAAAACGGCCGTTGCCGGAAACCAGCCACACGGAACCATCGTCGCCGCCGATGAAAACAGCCCATCATCCACCAAATCAACATACGCCGCATAAGAGGCATGACACATGCCAATATCATCCGCATGAAAAATCACCACACGGTCATTATCCGACAAGCCTAATTTCTTTAAAAGTGGATTCGCTGTCATTGTGTATTACTCGCTTTTTTCCCTCACCCCAACCCTCTCCCAAGGGGAGAGGGAGCCAAGCTTCCCCTCCCTTTGGGAGGGGATTGAGGGGAGGGCTTAACCCCAAAATTGCGGCAAATACGGCTTATTCACTGCCAACATATCATCCAAAACCGCCTCCACCTTATCAGCAGAAGGGCCAATCGGATTTGCCAACAGCGCTTGGAACGCCGCATTTCTATCACCGGTAACGGCCGCTTGCACCGTCAAAAGCTCATACATCTTCACCTGGCTCAACAGGCCAAACACAACTGGGGGCAGCGGCTGCGTCGGAATCGGCTTGATGCCATCTTTGCCCACAATACACGGCATTTCCAGCACCCAATCGCTCGGCCAACCCGCCACCGCGCCACCATGCCGCGTATTGACCACGTGCATTTCCTGCAAATCATTGTAATGGGCGTTCAACAGTTGCGTCGCCACCGTTGAATAATACGCCCCACCCCGATTCATCAACCCTTCTGGCGGCTCTGTACGATCCGGTTCACCATATTCGGCCAACAGCCCCGCTTCAATTTTCATCACATCTTCCGCGCGGGAAGGGGGCCATTTATCCTGCTCGGCTAATTTATACGCTGTGTTGTAGAAATATTTCAAATAATAATTAGGCACCATTTGCAGCGATTCAATGAGTTCCGGTTCCCATTCTGGGTGTTCCGCTTCTTTCAGTTGCGCCACATAGCTTTCTATCAGGCGCGGCCACATCTCTTCGCCATCAACCGTAAAGCCGCGATGCCAGGTCAGGTGGTTCAAACCCAGGGTGTTTAGTTCGGCGTGTTCTGGGTCAACTTCCAGTCCTTGTTCTGCCAGTGCTTTCAGCATGATCATCTTCATGTTATACGGCACATTGCACACCCCCACGGAAGGCACATTGGGTGCATGTCGTGCCAACGCTTCCGTCACGATGCCAGCCGGATTGGTAAAGTTAACGAGGAGTGCGCCGGGAGCCAGTTCTTCCATATCTTTGGCGATACTGAGAATAACAGGAATGGTGCGTAACGCTTTTGCCATGCCGCCAACGCCCGTCGTCTCTTGCCCAATCAGACCGTGCCGCAGCCCCAAATATTCATCTTCGCGGCGAGCTTGCATCCAGCCCACGCGCAGTTGGGTGGTGACGTAACTCGCACCGCGCACCGCCTCTCGCTGGTCTGTGGTCAGATGCACGGTGAAGGGGCTGCCTTTGGCTTCAACCATGCGCTGGGCAAAACCGCCCACAATCTCTAACCGTTCGGGCAGCACATCCATCAACCATAATTCGGTGACGGGGAAGCTGTCTACTCTTTCTAAAAAGCCGTTGATGAGTTCTGGCGTGTAGCTGGAACCACCTCCGATCACTGTTACTTTCATTTGTTTGCTCCTCATTTTTAATTCTAGCCAAAACCAGAATGTTTGTGTTATACTCTCGATGTAAGCGCTTTCTGTAAGCGCTTACAGTTTATCGAATTATAAAATCTTTGTCAAGAAATAACTCTGTAGCGGTGCGGTTAGTTTTTGTGTAACAAAGCAGACTACAAAAGTCTTGCCAATACGAATTGGCATTAAATTT
>JACSSI010000309.1 GCA_014879345.1 Anaerolineae bacterium
AGTTTGATGGCTCATGGTCTACCGACAGTGAGGCCAGCGACTTTGAAAAAATGGAGACTGGTGTGAATGCCCGTGCCATTGATTTTGCCAAATTTGGCGCGTTATTTCTCAATGGTGGCAGGTGGCAAGGAAACCAGGTGATTTCCAAAGAATGGGTGGATGAATCAACCCAGCCCCCATTCCCGCAAAAAGAGGCAGCGTATTACCCCGAATGGTTTACTTTTTTGCCCGGGCATTCCTATTACAAGTATATGTGGTGGGGCATGGGACGCGAGGAAGCTGCTTATGACTTCTCGGCTGAAGGAGATAAGGGCCAGTTCATATACGTTTCACCTCATAAAAACCTGGTTATCGTGCGCAACGGCATCAATTACGGTATTCCAGCGGATGAATGGCTTAAATTGTTCTATGAATTTGCCAGCCAGTATTGAAAGGACACGACTCACGGAGATTCAAAGCCATGACAACTATTGTAACCATACATCGTAAAAATAATCTGGTCATTGCCGCAGCCTGGGGCTTTATGCTGCTGAGCAGCATTTTGCCAGAAATTATCTTACATGAGGTGCTGCATCGGCCTGATCTGGTGGCTTCGGTGACCTGGGGGCGTTTGCTGATATTGGCAGGATTAACGGCCGTTTCCTGGTTGTGGCAGCCGCTACGGCCGTTATGGAAATATGCCGCTATCTTGCTCATTTTTGCGGGCGGGCAGGAAGTGATGAATAGGGTGCGGGAAACGGCCGTTTGGCAAAACACCCTCAACCAAGCAGGCAGTTCCTTTGCGCGTGATTACCTGAGTGTGCAGGTGTGGAAATTGGGTGTCACCGGGATTGTGCTGCTCGGCTTGTTTGCACTCGGTTTCCGGCGCAAAGATGCCTTTCTGGTGCGCGGGCAGTTAGATGCACCCATCACGCCTGTCAAATGGCTGGGTTTTCCCAAACCAGAACCCTGGACGCATTTTGGCACCAAATGGATCATCTTCCTCAGCATCGGTATGGTGGTGCTGCTCAATATCTTTGGCACTGTGCATTTGGATTCTCTCATGTCTGTTTGGGGCATGATACCCGTCATCCTCATCCTCTCGGCGCTCAATGCATTTAACGAGGAAGTGACCTATCGGGCGGCGCAGTTGGCACCGCTGGAACCAGCGGTGGGATCACGGCAGGCATTGTGGATTGTGGCCGTTCTCTTTGCCATCATGCACTATTACTCAGCCATCAACGGTGTAGCAGGCGTGATTTTGACAATTTTTATGGGCTGGATGTTGACGAAGGCCATGCTGGAAACACGCGGTTTTTTCTGGTCCTGGCTGATTCATTTTACGCAGGATGTGATTATTTTCTGGTTTATTGCTGGGGGGGCTAGCCGTTTGAGTTGAGAAACGGCCGTTTCTGCCTAACAACACTCGTTTTCCATTGGGTCGCCTCTGACCCAAACAAGTGGATAATTTTAAGCGTGGATTTGAACCAATGACTAAATTAATTCTAGTAGAAGGTTTACCCGGCTCAGGCAAAACGACAACGGCCGTTTTTGTGGCAGATTGGTTGACGCGGCAGGGGGTGGAAACGGCCGTTTTCCTGGAAGGCAATCTGAATCATCCGGCCGACTTCGAATCCGTCGCCTGCCTGGACGCCCCAGAACTGACCGCCTTAAAGACCCAGTTTCCCGAATATATCGATTTTCTAGACCGTCAAGTGCTTGTAGACGGTGACGACCACTTTTTCCGATACCGTGCCTTACAGCAAACCATTCCCACACTCCCGGAAGCACTGATCGCGGCGCTGGCTCGTTATGAGATTTATGAACTGCCTGCCGACAAATTTCGGCGCATATTGCTCAGACGCTGGCAGCGTTTTGCCGACTCAGCCGCCGCCAGCACTGTCACCTACATCTTTGAATGTACCTTTTTGCAAAACCCGCTTACCATGATGTTGGGGCGACACGACGAATCGGTGACCGCAGCACAGGCGTTTGTTCTCGAACTGGCGGCGAGTGTGCAACCTTTGCAGCCTCGCTGGCTTTACCTCGATCCGGGCAATGTACGGGATTGTCTAACACAGGCGGCACAAACAAGGCCGCCGGAATGGCTAGACTATGTGATTGCCTATCATACCCGGCAGGGACATGGCAAAGCGCAAGGTTGGCAAGGCTTTGATGGCATGGTTAATTTCTACGAAATGCGACATGCCATCGAACTGGGTCTACTGCCGCAACTGCCGTTTTCTGGACTGCTGGTTCAGCATACAACCTGGCTTGAAGATCAAAAAAAGATTGCTGAATTTCTGGATCAAACATTTTCATCGCAAATTCCATAACCGGGGCTATAACTTTGGTTAGAAGACGGCCGTTTCTCCCACCTGTTATCCTTGAAAGCAATTCCCCTCGATTCTAAGCGAGGCACAGGCAAAGGAGAAAAACCATGTCAAATTTAGATGACCTAAAACAAGAGAATAAAATGAAAGACCGTTATACACGGCGGCAAGAGCGCAGAGAAAGACGCGCGGTACGGCGGGCTGATCGGCAGGCAGGTGGGTGGGGCTGGATAAGTGGGTTGATCCTGATTGCCATCGGCCTGTTTTACTTGCTGCAACCTACCGGGTTCTTACCTAATTTTACCAATTGGTGGGCGCTGTTTTTGTTGCTGCCAGCGGTGGGCGTTTTATCGGCGGCTCTGGGTGCATACCGGCGCAATGGTGGGCAGTGGACTGGGGAAGTGACGGGGCTGTTTTTGGGCGGCTTGTTGTTTCTGGGGATAACGGCCGTTTTCCTTTTTAATCTCGATTTTAGCTGGTTTACCCCGTTATTCCTGATTGCTGCCGGTCTCTTGTTATTGATTGCTGCCGGGCGACAGGGAAAATAATTTGGTACACTTGTATAGTTGTTTGTTTTTGAGGTACAGATGGATCCTATTCAATCGGCGCTTGCCAACCAATCACCATTGTCTTCTGCCTTAAGCGAATTTAAACAGGCGCGGCGTCAGGCAGTTTTGGAAATGATTACCAATCGTTTGCGCGGCCGATCTGTTGAACTGCTTTCTTACCAGGAAATCGCCGACAAGCTGAAAGTGCAAGGGCGCAGCGACCGAGGCATTCAAACAATTCCCGTGGCGGCCATTGTAGGCAGCGTCGGGCGCTATAACGACTTTACCCGTTCCTTTTTGCCCCGTCATGATTGGGATGCCCAGCGTTGGGCCAAGGTTAAAACGGCCGGGCATGTGGCCGATTTGGCGCCGATTGAGGTGTACAAAGTGGGCGAGGCTTACTTTGTCCTGGATGGCAATCACCGCGTTTCTATTGCCCGGCGTTTTAGGGTTGAATTCATGCAGGCTGCGGTTACTGAGGTTTATACCCGAGTGCCGATTGCCCCTGATATTCAGCCAGATGAGCTGATTATCAAGGCAGAATACGCTACTTTTTTAACATGGACGCAGTTGGACAGGCTGCGCCCGTTTGCCAATTTGCAGGTGACAATTCCCGGCCAGTATGAAAAGATAGAAAATCATATTGAAGTGCATCGTTTCTTCATTGAAATGGAGCAAGGCATTGAATTGTCAGATAGTGAAGCAGTGATGCGCTGGTATGATGAAGCCTATCTGCCGCTGATAAAAGCAATTCGGGAGCAGGATGTGCTGCATGAATTTCCCGGGCGCACGGAAACAGACCTGTATATGTGGTTAGCGACACATCTGGCACAGTTACGCAATCTGTTGGGCTGGCAGATACGTCCGGGAACGGCCGTTTCCCAGTTCAGCACCCAATTCAAACAAAAAAATCCCATGAGCCGTGCTTATCAGCGGGTATTAAATGTGGTTGTCCCCCAGGGTTGGCAAGGGCGTTCTTTAAATGATTGGACACAGGAGAGATTATTAGATCGCTACAGCCAGCATCTTTTTACCGAAATTTTAGTGCCTACAGCAGATGAAACGGACGAGGCACTCGAGCAGGCAATTGTGATTGCCCAGAGAGAAAACGGCCGTATTGTTGGCTTATTTATTGAAGAAGACGATCTGGATGCTGGCGCTAGAGAAACAAGGTTTTATGAACGATGTGCCGCAGCACAGGTGAAAGCGACCTGGGTACATGAAGCAGGTACGCTAACCAACATTTTGAAGCAGCACGCTAAATTGGTTGATTTGGTTGTGCTAACAGCCGGGCAAATTAATGATGAATTGCTTGCTCATACAGTCAGACCTATCCTGGTGGTGACTGATAAGGTTTCCTCTTTAAACAAGGCTTTGCTCATAAGCGAAAAGGTCAACGACACATCTTTGTTTGCGGCTGCTTATCTGGCGGAAACCTGGAAAACTGAACTGTTAGCGCTGGCAGATGGTCAGGAGAACGCGATGTCGGCGTACCTGGACTTTCATGAAGTGGTCGCCACTTTTATGCCCTCATCAGAGCCATGGAGAACGGCCGTTGAGCAGCAGTGCGATCTGATAATTTGTGGCCGAAACGGCCGTTCTCTGGAATTGTTCAAACAACAAAACAGTAATCCTGTACTCATTTGTTGAGAAACTGTTTGATAAATCTTTTTTTATCAGCGTTAAAGCCACATTTCCCGTATAATATTTTTGTGACGACTGCACTTCTCAAAACGAAACTATATAATCCACCTTTGCGGCCTGCCCTTGTCCGGCGCAAACGTCTCATCGACAAACTCAACGCAGGGCTAAACAGTAAACTTACCCTCATCTCCGCACCCGCCGGTTTTGGCAAAACGACGCTGGTTAGTGAATGGATTGCTGGCTGTGAACGGCCGTTTGCCTGGCTCTCATTAGACGAACGGGACAGTGAACTCAGCCGTTTTCTAAGCTACCTTGTCGCGGCATTGCAAACACAGATGCCCTCACTAGGAAACAAGGTACTGCGTTTGCTTGAATCGCCGCAGCCCCCTTCGTCGGAAACGGTATTGACGGCGCTGCTTAATGAAATAACGGCCGTTTCCCAAGCATTTGCCCTCGTTCTGGATGATTACCACATGGTCGATGCGCCTGCCATTGACCAGGCGCTCACCTTTCTGCTCGACCACCTGCCGCCGCAAATGCACCTGGTCATCACCACCCGCGAAGACCCCAATCTGCCCCTGGCTCGACTGCGTGTGCGCGGTCAACTAACCCAACTCCGTGCCGCCGATTTGCGCTTTACTGTGGAAGAAACGGCCGTTTTTCTCAACCAAATGATGGGGCTGAATCTTTCGCCAGAAAACATCGCCGTCCTTGAAGCGCGTACCGAAGGCTGGGTGGCTGGTTTGCAATTGGCGGCGCTCTCCATGCAAGGCAGTCAAGATGACACAGACAGTTTCATCCACTCCTTCAGCGGCAGTCATCGTTTTGTGCTGGATTATCTGGTGGAAGAGGTGCTGCACCAGCAGCCGGAACATGTGCAGAGGTTTTTATTGCAAACGGCCGTTCTCGACCAGCTAACCGCTTCCCTGTGCAACGCCCTAACCGGAGAAGCCAATGGTCAGCAGATTTTGGAATCATTGGAGCGAGCCAACCTCTTCCTCGTGCCGCTGGACAACGAGCGGCACTGGTACCGCTATCACCATCTCTTCGCCGAGTTATTGCGGCAGCGCTTGCAGCAAAGCACCGAGGCAGACGACATTGCCGCATTACACATCCGCGCCAGCCAATGGTACGAAGCCAACGGTCTGGAACTGGAAGCATTTCATCACGCGACAGTAGCCCATGACGTGGAACGTGCCGTGCGCTTGATTGAGGGCGAAGGGCTGCCTCTCTACTTTCGGGGCGAGGTGGCTCCTGTGCAGCAGTGGTTAGACACTTTGCCAGAAGCCGAATTTAACGCGCGACCAGCACTGTGGGTAACGTATGCCTCCGTGTTAACATTGACGGGTCGGCTGCACGACAACATAGAAGAAATCCTGCAAGCGGGCGAAACAGCCCTGCAAAACGCCACTCCAGATGACAATACGAACGATCTACTCGGCCAAATTGCCGCCATACGCGCCATGTTGGGCGTCCCCAAAAATCAGGTCGAAACGATCAT
The DNA here is from genome assembly GCA_014879345.1 of Anaerolineae bacterium. Lineage (GTDB taxonomy): Bacteria > Chloroflexota > Anaerolineae > Promineifilales > Promineifilaceae. The sequence continues at coordinate 6,006 of JACSSI010000309.1, forward strand.
TACCCAGTCGCGCCTTGCTCTGGAACTGCTAAACCCTGATAACGCGCCGATGCGTACCACCACAACCTGGACATTGGGCTATGCCTATCAGGTGCAAGGAAAACGGGAAGAAGCCAGCCGCGCCTATGAAGAAACCATCATCCATAGTCAAAAATCTGGCAATATCATGACTGAATTAGCGGCAACGACCTGTCTGGGTCAGATTCAAGAAACGGAAACCCAACTCCGTCAAGCGGCGGAATCTTTCCAGCGCATCCTGCAACTGGTCGGGGATCCGCCCTGGCCGGCGGCGTGTGAGGCGTGTGTGGGACTGGG
>JACSSI010000310.1 GCA_014879345.1 Anaerolineae bacterium
TGCGACGGGTTTTTCAAGCAAGATTGGCGGGAGCCTTGTTTTCAGGCTGACTTTGGAAACGCCCTGACAATCAACGGCTAATCGTATATTCCGCCGCTCTGCAACCTTGCCACTCTGAAACCTCACCACCCTGCAACCCTGCAACCCTGCCCCTCAAAACCCATGATGCAGTGCGTCAATTATGTGTTACAATAATTCTCGACAACTTTCCCATCAGTATGATTTATGCACATGAGGAAGCATAAATTAAGTCCACAATACTCGCAAAGAAGAGGAGTCTATGTTAACCGGAATCGAAAAATTTCTGTTCGCTTTATTAGTTCTTTTCTCATTGGTTGCCACTTATTACACCTTCGGCCAAATGATTAAAATTTGGCTCCGTGGTCAAGGCAAACTGAGCTATGATCATGCCGGTCGTCGTCTCATGGACGGCATGATGGCCTTGTTCACACAAGGGCGCATCATCCGCCGACGTAAACTGGCGTCCGTTTTCCACTGGGGCGTGGCCTGGGGCTTTATCTTCTACGCGCTCGTCAACTTGTTAGATGTAGCTGAAGGGCTCATCACCGGCTTTCACTTACCTAATAATATCATCTTCAATTTTTATAGTTTGTTTGCTGATTTATTCAGCGTGGCCGTTCTCGTCGGCATTGTCTATTTTTTCCTGCGCCGTTTTGCCAAAAAAGACAGACACTTACGTATTCGGGAAAACGTTATCGTACATCCCAAAGCCCGGGATTTAGACGGCATCAATCGGGATTCCCTCATCGTTATCGTTTTCATTTTTCTGCACGTGGGCAGTCGGTTGCTCGGCGCTGCGTTTCTGGTGGCGGCTGAAGGTGGCGCCAACATGTGGGAACCATTTGCCAGTCTGCTTGCTATGCCGATGGCGGGTGTGCCTGAAGCCGCTCTACTGTTTGGCTGGCATGTCACCTTCTGGTTGGCGATTGGCCTCGTTTTGCTCTTCTTACCTTATTTCCCTTACACCAAACATATTCATCTCATGGTCGGGCCGTTCAACTTTATGACCAATCCAGAACGCACTTACCTGGGGCAAATGTTCACCCTGGACCTTGAAGACGAATCTATCGAGCAGTTTGGCGCAAATGACGTGTTTGATTTATCGCAAACGCAAATCGTGGACAGCTTTGCCTGTATCATGTGCAACCGCTGTCAGGATGCGTGTCCTGCCTACAATACCGGCAAGGAACTCTCTCCCGCCGCCATCGAAGTAAACAAACGATACTACTTCCGTGAAAATATGGCGCTATTGTCTAATGGCGGCAGCGTGAATGGGGGCAATGGTAATGGGGCTGGTATTCCGTTGATGGGTGCTATTCTCAGCGAAAGTGCGGTGTGGGCTTGTACCGCTTGCGGTGGCTGCATTGAAGCATGTCCCGTAGGCAATTCCCCGATGCAGGACATTATGGACATCCGCCGCGATCAGGTGTTGATGGCGAGCGCTTTCCCCGATGAACTGAAGGTCGCTTTTGTGGGCATGGAGCGCACGGGCAACCCCTGGGGTTCTACCGACAGCCGCATGGCCTGGACAGAACCATTGCCTTTTGCAGTGCCAACTGTTGAAGAAAATCCTGACTATGAATATTTGTTGTGGGTAGGCTGCGCAGGTGCGTTTAACCCCGATTCGCAAGAAGTCGTGCGTGCCGTTGCCACTATTCTGCATGAAGCGGATGTCAGTTTCGCCGTCTTGGGTGAATCTGAAACGTGTACGGGTGACTCGGCTCGCCGTGCCGGGAATGAGTATCTCTTCTATGAAATGGCGATGGGAAACATTGAAACATTGAATGCAGCTGGCGCTGACCAGAAACGAATTCTGACGAGCTGCCCCCACTGTTTCACCACCATCGGCAAAGAGTATGGCGAATTGGGCGGCAACTACACCGTCTTCCACCATACGCAGGTGATTGCAGATTTGGTGGGCAAGGGTAAGTTGACGTTAAATGGCAGCAAGCTGGAAAAGACCACGTTCCATGACCCATGTTACCTGGGTCGTCAGAATGGTGTGCTTGATGCACCCCGTGATGCCTTGGCAAAAGCTGGCGCAACGCTGCTGGAGATGGATCGCAATAAAAAGAACTCCTTCTGCTGCGGGGCTGGTGGCGCGCAAATGTGGAAGGAGGAGGAACATGGCACGGAAGCGGTGAGCATGAATCGTTTCCATGAAGCACACGCTACGGGTGCAGAAACGTTGGCTGTGGGCTGCCCCTTCTGTATGACAATGATGAAAGATGCCAATACGGAGGAAGGGTCGCCGATGCAGGTGAAGGATGTGGCGCAGGTAGTGCTGGAGGCAATGAGGTAGACAGTAAACAGTTTTAATGAACAGTTTTCAGTGAAATAGGAGGGCTGGTGCAGGAGCACTGGCCCTTTTTTATGGTAGGTCATGGGAGGAAGGGGGGATGGGAGGAAACGGCCGTTTCCCCTAACATACCTTTCATTATCAACCACTTAAAGTAAACTGTTTTCTGTTTACTTACACAATGAGGTTCAAAAATGAAAAAACAATTCCTCATCGCCGCCTTCATCATTCTCCTCACACTTACACAATTGGTCTCAGCCCAAGATGGCCCTGTTACCATCCCGTCCCCAGCAGAACCGCAGCAAACGGCCGTTGGCCCCACATACGAAGAACAAGTCCTGGAAATTGTAAACCAGGAACGGTGGAAAGATGGTCAAAGACCCCCTTTGAAAGGGAACCAACAGCTCAACAACGCTGCCGAAACCCATAGCAATAACATGGCAGTGCGCAACTTCTTTGCCCACTGCGATTTAGATACAAAAACAACTCCCGCAGGTAGAGCACAAGCAGCAGGCTACGCGAGTAGTTATGTAGGCGAGAATATTGCGGCTGGTTATGGCACACCAGCCTCCGTTATGGTGGGCTGGATGAATAGTCCAGGTCATAAGGGCAATATTCTCAACACAAATTACCGAGAAATTGGAATTGGATATGTGTATCAAAGTGACGATCAGGCTAATATTCGCACTGATGCAGGCGGTTGTGTCTCTGATGGGGGTGGGCATGGGCCATACCGAAGTTATTGGACTCAAAATTTTGGTAAAGTCAATGATGTCTATCCCGTTGTCATTAACCGCGAAGCATATGAAACAGAGACTCGCCAGGTAAATTTGTACATGTATGGCGCAGGCTGGGCTACCCAAATGCGTTTTCGAAATGAAAATGGTGTCTGGTCAAGCTGGCAAGCTTACCAAACAGATGCAGCGTGGACATTAAGCGCTGGCAATGGCACCAAAACCGTTAATGCGGAGATTCGCAACAGCAGCGGCACTGTGAAAAGCGCCAGTGACACCATTCAGCTTAATGGTACAGGGCCAACCCTTTCTGTTTCCCCAGGAAAATTGGCATTTGCCTTACAACAGGATGGCCCCCTCAGCCAAACAACGACGATCACCATCCAAAACACAGGGCAGGAAGCCTTCAATTGGACTTTAACGGGAGATGGTTCCTGGCTAACCGTTTCCGCAGATAGCGGCACCGTTTCCGCAGATAGCAGCACCACCATCAACGTGACTGCTTCCAGAAATGGACTCAGCTTAGGCTTGTACAATAAAACACTTACTATTGACGCTGGCAGTGCCGATAACTCGCCACAAATGGTTAACGTGAGCTTTTTAGTCACAGATGTGCCGCCTGTTTTCTTGCCGATGGTGACGAAATAACAAAAAAAGCGGTGACTGTTAATCTAGTCACCGCTTTTTAATTAAGTTGTTGGGGGATAACGGCCGTTATTCCTCCTCGTTCTTCTTTTCAGCCATCAACACCACGTCCAGCACATCTTCCATCCGCTTCACCAGCACAAAATTCAAATCCTGACGCAGCTTCTTGGGAATCTCCTCCAAGTCACGTTCATTTTTGTGCGGCAAAACAAACGTCTTAATACCTGCACGGCGTGCCGCCAGCGCCTTCTCGCGCACACCACCCACCGGCAGCACCCGACCACGTAACGTAATCTCACCCGTCATACTAATTTCACGATGTATCGGCCGGTTGGTAAACGCTGAAATAATAGCAGAAGCCAAAGAGACACCCGCTGATGGGCCGTCTTTCGGCACAGCCCCTTCCGGCAAATGCACATGAATATCCGTATTATCAAACCGTTCGTAATCAATACCCAGCTTTTTCGCCTGACTGCGCGTATAGGTGAGGGCAGCTTGCGCACTTTCCTGCATCACATCACCCAGTTGACCGGTGAGCATCATGCCACCCTTGCCGCGCATCAAATTCACCTCAATAAACATGATCTCACCACCAGTCGATGTCCAGGCTGCACCAGTGGCAATACCAATCGCATCTTCCTCTTGCAATTCCTCAGATAAAAAGCGCGGCGGCCCTAACAGTTCGCGCACACGGTTGGCCGTCACTCGTCGGGGATAGCGCCGCTTTTCCGCCACAGCCCGCGCAATCTTGCGGCATACATTTGCCGTCTCCCGTTCAAAATTACGCACACCCGCTTCCCGCGTATATTCGCGCACAATCGCTTTGAGGGCTTCGTCTTCAAAACGAACCCCTTTGTCTTCCAACCCATGCTGCCCAATCTGCTTAGGCACAAGGAATTCACGGCCGATTTCCAATTTTTCTTCTTCCAAATAACCGGTAAATTCAATCATTTCCATGCGATCTTGCAAGGCATGGGGAATGGTATCGAGATAGTTAGCCGTGGTAATAAACAGCACTTTGGATAGGTCAAAATCAAGACCCAGGTAATGATCGGCAAAGGCGTAATTCTGCTCCGGATCAAGCACTTCCAGCAAGGCAGAAGCTGGATCGCCCCGGAAATCGTTGCCTAGCTTATCAACTTCATCCAACATAAACAGCGGATTTTTGGTGCCAGCCCGGCGAATCGCCTGAATAATGCGCCCGGGTAAGGCACCAATATAGGTGCGGCGATGTCCCCGAATCTCTGCTTCATCCCGCACACCACCCAAACTGATGCGAATGAATTCCCGCCCTAATGCATGGGCAATTGACTGCCCAATAGAGGTTTTGCCTGTTCCGGGCGGCCCCACAAAACAGAGAATCGGGCTGCGCAAGGTATCCGGCGCGATTTGTTTGACGGCGATGTATTCTAAAATGCGGTCTTTGGCCTTTTCCAGGCCGAAATGGTCAGAAGCCAACACTTCAGAGGCATGGAGCACATCCATGTTGTCTTCAGATTGATCCATCCAGGGCAAGTTGAGTACCCAATCCAAATAGGTGAGGATAATGCCCACTTCCGGTGACATAGGGGGCATGGCGCTCAAACGAGCCAGTTCTTTTTCAGCTTTGGCTCGCACTTCTGGCGGCATCTCTTTTTTGGCGACGGATTCACGCAGTTCGTTGATTTCCTGGGTAAAGACATCGGCTTCGCCCAACTCACCCTGTATGACGCGCATCTGTTCACGCAGGAAATGTTCTCGTTGGTTTTTATCCATTTCCTGTTGGACTTGCATGTGGATTTGGTCTTCCAATTCCAGCACGTCTAACTCTTTTGCCAGAGAGATGCTCACTTTTTGCAAGCGCACGGCCGGATCGACGGTTTCTAAAATGTCTTGTTTCACTTCTAATTCGGTGGTCAACGTGGAAGCGATGAAGTCAGCCAGCCAGCCAGGTTCTTCAATATTGATGGCAAAGGTGTAGGCATCTTCGGGCAGATTCCGGTTTAGGGAGACCACTTTTTCAAAGAGGGTGATGACGGCTCGCATCAGGGCTTCGGTGTTGCGTTCCCATTCAATCGGCTCGGGAATCCGGCGTGCGCGTACGCGAATGTAGGGCGTCCATTGTGTGAACTCGACAATCTCGACACGCCGCTTTCCCTGTGCCAACACGCTGGTGCTGTCATCAGGCATCCGCAGGGCTTTACCAATGGCGACTTCGGTGCCAATGTTGAATATGTCGTTGACGCCTGGTTCCATGAGTTCCCCATCTTTTTGGGCGGCGACGATGATGTTTTCATTGTTGTTGACGGCGGCACGAATAGCTTCCAGGGAGCGTTCACGACCCACAAACAGGGGTGTTACCATTTGAGGGTATAAGACTAACTCTCTTAACGGCAGGAATGGAAATTCGATGTACCCATCTTCATTCTCGTTCAGCCTTGTTTCAAATATTTCTTGTTCGAAACCGGGGATGCTGTCCATAAAATCAGGGTATTGGGCTAATTCAAAGTCGTCTTGCATCATCTTGTCTTTTGTTCCTCAAGTGGCGTTGGCACAACGGCCGTTTTTGTTAATCACTGATGTTACGCAGTAGCCGCCTGAACCAAAGAAACTGGCTCAAGCTGCTGTAATTCACGAAAA
>JACSSI010000311.1 GCA_014879345.1 Anaerolineae bacterium
CTGGCAACGGCCGTTTCCTGTAACAAACACACCGCCGCCGGATTCCCCGCAAACGGCTTGTCTGTAAACGCATCGACCTGGTAAATCTCAATCATATCTATTCCTTAAATGTGGCAGGGTGGCAGGGTGGCAAGGTTGTTCGTGCGTTGAAGAAATCTGCGCCTTCTGCGGATAAAAAATTACACCTTTTCATGCCACGCTTGCAGCACCTGTGCCTCTTTCTCTGCTGCCAGTCCATTGCGCCATTCATAATCTGCGGGGCGGCTGTTGAGCCAGGCCAGCGTATCGCGTACCGTGACAGCTAATGGGCGGTATACCAAGCCTTTCGCCTGAGCTTTGCGACAGTCTACAGAGCCAAAACCAGCCTCTTCCTCACCTGGCATCCACAACGGTAGTTCTGTCCAGGGAGCCACGCCTTGGGCTAAGATAAAATCTTCATTTACCCAGGTGAAGGCAGCGTCGCTACTGGTTGTCTCTTTACACACGTTCAACAGAGCTTGCATTGACAGGGGCGCGGCTGGGCCGGTGACATTGTACGGCCCCGTCAGTCTTTGTGCAGTGGCTGCAATCACCCAGGCGGCCAGGTCACGCACGTCGATAAACTGTACCAACCCGTCTGGCTTGCCCGGCGCCAGCACCTCGCCACCGCGAGCCACCCGATAAGGCCAGTAGCTAAAGCGGTCGGTTTGATCATGCGGGCCGACGATTAAACCTGCCCTGATGTGGAGGGAACGGCCGTTCATCGCCCTGTCTATCGCTTTTTCACACAATACCTTCAATGGCCCATACGTCTCCCCATCAACTGCCTCGACTGTTTCATCTGCCATCGTCGCCAAAGGAGAATCTTCATGCAAGCCGACGATGCTAAAATCAGCATACGCCGAAATCGAAGAGATAAACGTGTAATGATTTACGGCCTCCGCCAGCAGGTTTGCCGAATCGCTAACCAAACGCGGCACATAGCCGCAGGTATCAATCACTGCATCCCAGTGCCGACCTTTCAGTGCATCCAGCTTGCCATCCCGGTCCCCCACGAGCTGCTCTACCTCTGGATACAAATCAGGGTTACTCTGGCCTCGATTGAACAGCGTCACTTCATACCCATTTGCCTGTGCCGCTTCAACCAACGCCCGCCCTACAAAGCGTGTGCCACCAAGAATAAGTAGTTTCATCGTTCATCCCTCTTCCTGCAACATTTGCAAGAAAGCATAGCGAATGATAGGAACCTTGTCCAGTGTATGCGCTCAAAATGTCAAGTACGCTTGACATTTTGGTGGGGATTTATATAATATGGATGTAAAGTTGACTTTACACAGAAAACTATCTATGAAAGATGAAGTCACCAATCAGATCAAACAATACCGGTCAGAACGTGGGCTAACGCAGCAGGATTTGGCACAGTTAGCTGGCGTATCGCGGCAAAGCATTATTTCGATTGAACAGGGGCGATATGTGCCTAGTTTACCTTTGGCGCTCAAAATCGCGCAGGTTTTTGAATGCTCAACTGATGATTTATTTCAACTTGTGGAGGCATGATGATCAAGTTTTGGAAAAATGAAGAAATTGATGAACGCTTTTATATGCACCGTTTGTATGCCACCCGATTTGCAGCCATGGTAACGGCCGTTTTCGTCGGCGGCTGGTTTTTTTATGAGTTACTGGTTAACGATGTCATTCGCGAAGATTTTGTGCTTATCCTGGTGGTCATGGCTGTCGCCAAGCTGTCGGCGATGCTTTATTATCGCTTTCGGCATTAGATTTTTCGCATCTTGACATACCTGCGCAAAATATGCTAACGTGTCAACACGATTATTCATGAGGAACGTGATGAAACAATTAGTAGTCAACCAAAATTTAGCTCACTTACTTGGTCAACACCTGACCCAGTTTGGTTGGCATTTGCCTGATAAACGGCCGTTGTAGTTCATCTCCTTCTTTTGTTTTTTTGTTTTAGGCCACAGGCGCACAGCCTGTGGCCTTTTTTGTTATAAACAGTGTTTACAATCATGACTCAAATTCTCGTCTTACCTAAGCCTGACAACCCGGCCGGACGCCTGCCGCGTTCCGGTTAGCGGCGCTGCCTGTGTGCCGCGTTTGTTGTCAGGCAGAACACGGTACAGGAAAAAGCAAAGATTAAAAACTAAAGATTGAAGAACAGAATTCAACAATCGTTAATCTTCAATCTTTAATCATAAGTACGACGAGGAACTAAAAATGACAACTCAACATTATCCGTTCGCAGAAATTGAAAATAAATGGCGTCCCATCTGGGATGAAATGAACCTGTACCAAACCGGCAATGACCCGCAAAAACCTGACAGTTACATTCTGGATTTTTTCCCCTATCCTTCCGGTTCCGGTCTATCCGTAGGCCACGGGCGCAATTACGTGCCTACTTGTGTCAGCAGCCGTTTCCTGCGTATGAACGGCCACAACGTGCTGCATCCGATGGGCTGGGACGCCTTTGGTATGCCTGCCGAAAACTATGCCATCGAACACGGCATCCGTCCCAGCGAAAGCAGCCGCTTGTTTAGCGAAACCTACAAGCGTCAGATGCAGCTAATGGCCTGCTCCTATGACTGGTCACGCGAATTCAGTTCAACTGACCCTGACTATTACCGTTGGACGCAGTGGTTTTTCCTGCTGTTGTTCAAAAGAGGGCTGGCGTATCAGGCTATCGGCAGCCAATGGTGGTGTCCCCACTGCCAGACGATTCTAGCCAATGAACAGGTGGAAAACGGCCGTTGTTGGCGATGCGACAGCGCGGTCACCAAAAAAGATTTGCAGCAGTGGTATTTCAAAATTACCGACTATGCCGAGAGGCTGCTGGCTGACCTGGACAGTATCGACTGGCCCGAACCCATCAAAATCATGCAGCGTAACTGGATTGGTCGCTCCGAAGGGGCAGAGATAATCTTTGAGATTAGTCCTGTTTCTGAAACTGGACCAATCTATCAGATTCCCGTATTCACCACCCGCCCCGATACGTTGTTTGGCGTCACCTTCCTGGTGTTGGCGCCTGAGCATCCGCTGGTGGCAGCCATCACAACCGATTTGCCGCAAACGGCCGTTTCAACCAGGCTCAGAGCTGGCGTTACCAACTACCAGGAACAATCTTGCCGCCTGTCTGAAATCGACCGCCTGGCCACCGACAAAGAGAAAACGGGCGTGTTCACGGGAGCCTATGCTGTCCATCCCCTGACTGGTGCGCCAATTCCCATCTGGATTGCCGATTATGTGCTGTTGAGTTACGGCACGGGCGCGGTCATGGGTGTGCCCGGCCACGACAGCCGGGACTATGCCTTCGCTACCCAGTTTGGCCTGCCCATTGTTGAGGTAATTAGCCCGAACGGGAAGCCCCAAGGAATAGATTCTTGCTTCACAGAACACGGCATCCTGATCAACTCAGGCAGTTTCTCCGGCATGGATTCCCGGACTGGCGGGGTGCAAATCGTGGCGAAACTGGTGGCAGGAGGAAACGTCAGCACTGAGCATGGTCGAAACGGCCGTTTCCAAACCACCTATCGCATGAGAGACTGGTTGATCTCCCGCCAGCGCTACTGGGGCGCACCCATTCCCATCATCCACTGTCCCGATTGTGGGCCTGTAGCCGTGCCAGAATCTGATTTGCCCGTTTGCCTGCCCGACACCGACGACTTTGCTCCCACAGGTGATGGTCGTTCGCCTCTGGCACATATCACCGATTGGGTGCAAACAACCTGCCCGCAGTGTGGCGGCCCCGGTCAGCGGGAAACCGACACCATGGATGGTTTTGCCTGCTCCTCCTGGTACTTTTTGCGCTTTGCCAATCCTCATTACCAGGAAGGCCCTTTCGATCCAGAACAGGTGAAACGCTGGCTGCCAGTAGATACGTATGTCGGTGGCGCAGAACACGCCGTCATGCATTTGCTGTACGCCCGGTTCTGGACAAAAGTGATGGCTGATGCAGGGCTGATTGACTTTGTGGAGCCGTTTACCCAACTGCGCAACCAGGGCATGATGCTGTCGGTTAAAGATGGGCGAAAGATGTCGAAATCGCGGGGCAACGTGGTTACGCCAGATGAAATTATCGCCAGCCACGGCGCTGATGCCTTGCGCGCTTACCTGCTGTTCCTGGGGCCTTTCGAAGCCGAAGCACTGTGGGATGACAGCGGCATTCGCGGCATTACCCGCTTCCTGGATCGTGTCTGGCGGCTGGCTCATGAAGTGCCAATGACAGGTGAACTGGCAGGCACGCGGCACGAGCCATTTGAGCGGATGCGGCACAAAACCATCAAGCGCATCACCGCCGAAATGAGTGATTTCCGGTTTAACACGGCCGTTTCTGGCCTGATGCAATATCTAAATTTCCTGGTCGCAGCGCAAGCGGAAGCTGTTTCAGCGGCGCAGTGGCGGCAGGCTGTCGAAACATTCATGTTGCTGCTGGCCCCCATCTGTCCCTTTATTAGCGAAGAAATTTGGCAAACGGTGTTGGGGCACACCGGTTCCATCCATCAAGCCACCTGGCCTGCGTATGACGAGGCCATGACGCATGATGCCCAGGTCACGCTGCCAGTGGAGGTCAATGGCAAGGTGAGAGACCGCATTGTGATAATGATGGATGCAGATGAGGAGATGGTGCGGGAAACGGCCGTTTCAGCGCCAGGTGTGCAACGGTTTATCAACGGCCGTTCTATCCGTAAAGTAATCGTGGTGTCAAACAAGTTGGTGAATATTGTGGTGTAACACTGGGAGAGATCCGAAGGGTTTCCGGTTTCGTAGCAGTAAATCACTCGAGCGTAAACCCTTAGGATTTGGCTAGGTATGAGCCTGTCACGTTCAAAGCCTATACAATACAATCATGACCATACCCGCCTATTTAGACAGTGCCGATCTATTTGTCGCTTGTGGCAGCCGCGAAACGGCCGTTCAAGCCGCAGCCTACCGCGAGTTGTGGCACTATCTTTATCGCGTTGCCCTCCATGTAGCCAGCCAGCAGCCTGACCAGGAAGCGCTGGCTCAAGATTGCGCCCAGCGGGCGCTGCTGCGCATCCACCAACAGCGGGAAACATGTGAAGAACCGAAGGCATTCCGTAGTTGGTCGCGGCGTATCGTCACCAACCTGGTCATCGACGAACTCCGCCGCCGCCAACGCTTACAACCGTTAGAAAGCACCTCAGAAACCACCCTCAATACATTCCACCAGCAAAGCATCTCTTTGGAAGGGTGCGTCTTGGCAGAGATAAGCCTGGCTGATTTACGTCAGATGCTGCTTCAATCTCCCATGAGCGGCCGTTCCCAACGTGTCGTCATTGGCCGCTACCTCGACGATGTGGATGATGAGTCATTGGCAGAAACGGAAAGCAATCTGGCGCAGCAAGAGGTGCTGCCCAGCCACATTCAGGTGACGCGCTCCAAAAATATTGCCAAGCTAAAAAAGTGGGATGCACTGCGTGAAGCACTGACAACGTAGTGCGTAGCGCATAGAATTTTCAACTTTACGCACTATGCACTGCACATTACAAGGAAAGGATTCATGTGTGGTTCACGTCTTCTTTATGGAAGAGATAGATGGAGGTAAATCATCGTGACCGGAGAATTTGATAGAGAAGAGAGCAAGGTGCCAACTTTCCTTGCTATGTTGCAAACGGAGCCAACCGAAATGGATTGCCAGCGATGTGTTGCGCAATTGACAGACTATGTGTCGGCACAGCTAGACAAGGGTGATTATCAGCATCAATTTCCTGTTGTGGCACAACATTTGGACAGTTGTGTCTTGTGTGCAGAAATGTATGCACGTGTATATGAGGTTGAGTTGGCGGATAGAAACGGCCGTTTACCCCATCCTGCCTCTATTCCCCAACCAGACCTCAGCTTTTTGGGCAGCCGACCCTCTTTATGGGCAGTGCTGCAAATCGCATTCCAGCAAACACAAACACGCCTCACCCTGCAATTAGACGCGGCACTAGCCGCCTTGCTCACTCCCCAGCCATCTCTGGCTTTGACCCGTTCTGGCGATGATGCCCGTTTTGGCGAACAAATCCTCTCCCTCACTCCAGACCAAGTGCCAGAAACCGAGTTGCCCTTTTCCCTGGCTGCCTACGCCGATAAAGAAAACCCAAACCAGTGCCTCGTGGAAATCACGGTGGAGCCGTCCGGTTCAAGTTGGCCGGATCTCGGTGGCAGCAATGTGCGTTTGCGTTATGGGGAGGTGGTTTTAGCGGAAATAACGGATGATTGGGGAACGGCCGTTTTCCCTGACATTCCCCGCGCGGATCTTAAAAATCTACAGTTTGAAATCACATTTTAACCGCAGAGGT
>JACSSI010000312.1 GCA_014879345.1 Anaerolineae bacterium
CGCCGAAAATGGTATTGCGATGCCGCGCCCAATACGCCCACGACCATCGTTAATCCGGCTAGAATCATGATGATCATGTGGGTATACGCCTGGTCTTGCACAAATATCAGGGTATAGGTGCGGATGATGGCGTACACCCCCACTTTGGTTAACAGCGCGGCGAATATGGCAGAAACGGCCGTTGGTGGGGTATGGTAAGCAGCAGGCAGCCAGTTAAACAACGGCACCAGCGCCGCCTTAATGCCAAACGCCACCAAAAACATCATCGCCAACGTCGTCACCAGACCGGTGGGCGCTTCATACATCTGCACCGATAAATCCGCCATGTTCAATGTGCCAGTCGTGCCATACACAATGCCCGCCGCCGCCAGAAAAATAGCAGAAGCCATGAGGTTCAGCGTCACATACTTGATAGCCCCTTCCAACTGTCGCTTTTCACTGCCCAACGCCATCAGCACAAACGAGGCAATCAACATCACCTCAAACCAGACGTATAAATTAAACAAATCCCCCGTCAAAAAGGAACCACAGACGCCCATCAGCAGCACATGATACAGCGGATAAAAGCCAAGCGCCTGCCGTTCGTTGTCAATGTTGACGATGGAAAACAACCCCACCACAAAGCCCATCAGACCAGCCATTAGCACCATAATGGCGCTAAACAAATCAGCCACCAGCGTAATGCCAAACGGGGCTTGCCAACTGCCAACCTGCACAATCTGAATGCCATCCCGTCGTACCAAAACAAACAAAGCAATAGCAGCCGCAAACAACAGCACTGTGCCAATAATGCCAATCACGCGCTGCACCTGTCGGTGCTTCCAGCTTAAAATTGCCAGAATCGCCGTGAAAAAGGGAATAATGATGGGGAAAAGTAAGAGCATATCCATAAGATTTCTAGTGCGTAGTGCGTAGTGCGTATTATTACGTTCTACGCACTACGCACTACGTTCTACCTGTCTAATGATCCGCCGCCACCAGCGTATCCATATCATCTGTGCCGATGCGTTCGTAGACACGTTTGATGAGCACGATGGCAAAGGCCAACGAGCCAAAGCCAATGACAATCGCCGTTAAAATAAGTGCCTGGGGAATGGGGTCGGCAAACGGAATCGTAGGCGACGTAGCCCCTTCTGCGATAAGCGGCGGTTCACCACGCACCAAATCGCCAATGGAAAAGATGAGCAGATTGGTGGCATGACCCAGCAGCGCCAGCCCAATAATGAGCTTAACCAAACTGCGCCGCAAAATCATATACACACCAGACGCATACAAAAGTCCAACCAAAATTGCCAATGTTATTTCCATTATGCTTTCTCCGGTTCTCCGTCTTCTTCGGCGACGGTTAGAATGATGAGCAGGGTGACGCCAATGACAGCCACAAAAACGCCGGTGTCAAAAAGCAGTGGTGTGCCAAATTTGCCGATGGCGGGGTAGACGGTGTGGCCCCAAATAGAGGTCATAAAAGGTTGGTGCAGCAGAAGGGGGGCCATGATGCCGCTAATGGCTACCATCAGCAGTCCGCCGCCAATGAGCATCATCGGATCGACGCGCAGCACTTTACGGGCGGCCGTGATGCCAAAGGCAAAGCCATATAAAGCAAATGCCGTGGAGGCGACCAGTCCGCCAATAAAACCGCCGCCAGGGTGATGGTGACCGCGCAGCAAAATAAAAATAGAAAAGAGCAGCATCAGCGGCAGCAAATACCGCGTGGAGGTAGTAAGAATCAGCGATCTCATGAGGTTGCCCCACTTGGGAACACAGAGATACACGGAGGACACACAGAGATACACTGAGAAAAACAAGAGGAATCTCTCAAATCCTCCGTGCTTCTCTGTGCCTTCTCTGTGTATCTCTGTGTAACAGGTTTTCTAACGTTTACTCTCATTGGTGGTGATCCTCGTTTTCTTTGAGGCGATTTTGCGGCCGGGATTTGAGCAGGGCATAGACGCCAATGGCGGCGACGGAAAGCACGGTGATTTCAACCATGGTGTCGAAGCCCCGGAAGTCAACCAGAATGACGTTAACCACGTTGTGGCCTTTTGCCAGCAGGTAGGCGTTGTTTGAGAAGTAATCTTTGAGGCTGGTATTGCCGGGTAATGCCTGGGTTGCCAGCACCAGTCCGGTCATCAAAAGGCCAACCAGTCCGGCAATGATGCCGTCGCGGAGGCGGGTGGATTTGCTGCTGAATTTGTCAAATGCAGGCAGACGGTAAAGCACCAGCACGAAGAGGATGACTGTGAGTGTTTCTACAGAAAATTGGGTCATCGCCAGGTCGGGTGCGCCAAAGAGAATGTAGAGAACGGCGATGCCGTAACCGATGACGCCCAGGGCGGCAATGACGGCCAACCGTGAATCAAAGCGCACTACCGTCCAGGCGGCGGCGGCGATGACTAGCAAGATGATGCCTTCATAGGGGCGGATGGGGGTGAAGGCGGGCAGGCTGTGGCTGTTGATTTGGCGCACAAAGGTAAACCCGACGAGTAAAAGGAAGGTGTTGAGAACGTAAAAGAGATAAGAGCGTAAATGGCCGTTTTGCAAGCGCATGGTCAGCCATTCGGCGAAATCGAGGGTGTCGTTGAACAAAAGGTCATACCAACGGCCGGGGCCAACATGAGCGAAGGTGTCATCGAGATGGGTGGCGGCGGGGCGCAGGGCGGTATGGGCGGCGTAAAGGAATGCGCCAGCGGTGAGGGTGAGGGCGCTGAGAGCCAACATGGGGGTGAAGCCATGCCACAAGTTGAGATGCAGATGGGTGGTTTCGCCGATGACGCTGGCAACGGCCGTTCCCACCAACAGTTCATTCACAAAAGTAGAGCTGGCAAACAGACCCAGCAGCAAGGCAATGCTTCCCAGAATGACAGGGCCGAGCCATAGCGCCGCCGGGGTCTTATGATGCGGTTTGTGTGCAGTCACTTTGCCAAAAAAAGGACGGAGCGTGAGAATACCCGCCGCTGTGACCATGAAGACATTACTGAGCAGGATAACGGCCGTTGCCCCCCAAGCGACCATCTGCCCATTCAGACCCAGCGTCGATTCATACATCAACTCCTTGCTCACAAAACCGAGCAGGGGTGGAATGCCCGCCATCGACAGGGAAGCCAGCAGGAAACCGACGAAGGTGAAGGGCATGAGCTTCCATAGACCGCCCAGTTGCGTCACGTCGCGGGTGCCTGTTTCGTGGTCGATGATGCCAGCACCCATGAACAGGGCGGCTTTGTAGAGGGCGTGGACGAGCAGGAAGAGAACGGCCGTTGTCAGCGCCGCTTCGCTGCCAATGCCAATCATCATCACCATCACCCCTAGCGCACTAATCGTCGAGTATGCCAGAATGCCTTTGAGGTCTGTTTTTTGCCAGGAGAGCCAGGCGGTGAGCAGTGCCGTAAAGCCGCCCACCACCATCAACGTCACCGACCACAAGGGTGTGCCGCTGAGTGAAGGATTGAGCCGCGCCAGCAGGTAAACACCGGCCGTCACCATCGTGGCGGAGTGCAGGTAGGTGCTGACGGGGGTGGGGCCAGCCATGGCATTGGGCAGCCAAAAATGGAAGGGGAATTGCGCCGATTTGGTAAACGCGCCCAAAAAGACGAGGATGACAATCGGCACGTAGAGGCTGCTGCTTTGAATGAGGCCGCCCATTTCCTTAAACGCGGAGATTTCGGCAGTGCCAGTCACGCTGACGAGCAGCATCAGGCCAACCATCATGGCAAGCCCCCCCGCGCCCGTTACTAGCAGGGCTTGCAGGGCGGCTTTTTGCGCTTTTGCTTCTTCATGGTGGAAGCCGATGAGGAAGAAGGAGGTGATGGAGGTCAGTTCCCAGCAGATAAATAGCAGGAAAATGTTGTTGCTGAAGACCAGTCCCAACATGGAAACCATAAACAGGAGAATGAAGGTGTAAAAACGGCCGATTTCGGCCTCGCCGCGCAAATAAACGCTGGCATACATCAAAACCAAAACACCAATGCCGCTAACAATTAGCCCCATGTAGAGACCCAGGCCATCAATGAGAAAGGAGAGGTTGACTTGCAGGCTGGGCACCCAGGGCAAGAAAAGCGAGACGACCTCTCCTGCGGCCACTGGATGTAGCAAGGTGGCAAAATAGAGGAAGAAGCCAAGTGGAATCAAGGCAAAAAGGCCAAACCAGGGGCGGTGTTGGCCTGAATTGACACGGGCAGAATCTGTCAGAACAATGTCACTCATACTTGCAATTTCCTTTCTTTTTCCATCATGAAAGATAGGATGTCTTGTAGGTTGAGGGTATTGATGAAACGGCCGTTTCCATCCACCACGGCAATATCATTTCGGCCATACGCCGACATCTTTGCCATCGCTTCAGACAGCGGTTGATCCAGGCGCACGGACATCAGACTGCCATCGTTTTGGGCTAGTTCACCAATAGTTTGGGCAGAGAGGAGAAGGCGCGTTTTGCTGGGAGATAAACGGCCGTTGCTGGGCAAAAGATTGCATTGCAAGCGCACCCAATCACGTAAATCAGCATGTTGCACCATACCGTGCAGCCGTTCCAAACTGTCTGTGACGAAGATGGGAATGGTGTGGTGCCGATCTGTGAGTCGGTTGATAACCTCACGCAAGGGGGTCTCATGATTAACGACCAACGCCGCCATCGGCGTGTAATGACAAATATCAGCGACAGGTATACCGGTGTTCATAAGATTCTCCTCTTCTCGCTCATGCTCCCCACCGATTCTGATGTTTACGTGATGAACTTCCTACCGTTTAAAACGCAAAAACCGACCTTACCCAAGTACACAGTAAAAGTCGGCTTTTTTGGGACATTGCCTCGAACGTGGAGGCGATGTGCTATTTTTTTGTAACAAATTCCGATACTCACCCCTTTTTTAGCAGGTTTGGTGGCAATTTACTATTGTTGGGATAGCAGAAGGATCGCGGTTCTGGTTTGGTGATTTTTTACGAAAGGGGATGAAGGGAGGGGGAACGGCCGTTACTTCCTTCCCCTTTCTCGCGTTTCATTTTCATTGGTGGCGAAAATGGTATGTTATAATGGTGGAAATTAACGAGGGAAAATCTGATGTATCAAGCTGTTGACCCGCATAATTGTTCATCTTCACTCAATCAAATCATGAAGATTGTCCCCTAGTTGTCACCACCAGAGATGTTGGAGCTAATCGCCTATCTCGCTTAACAAGCACGGGAAACGGCCGTTGCTGAACCATCTCCACCGTTACCAATGGCATGATCTAGCTGATGTGGCTCCTGATTTGTTGGCTGGGCAAGATGCCCAAGCGTGGGTCAATCAAGTGAGAATGGATGAGTGGGATCGTCATGTCCCTTGAGAACCTATTATCGGGAAGCGCCACGATATTTCTGGATTCTGCGCCGGTTATCTTTACAAAACTTCAACGTGTATCAGAATTGAAAATTATTGTATTGGCACAGATTGATTGATAATCCCCGCCTGGTCCACGATTCATAACGGCCGTTACTGCCCAAAGATTGAAGATTAAAGATTAGCTCGATGGCCTCCACTCGTTCCACGCTCTGCGTGGAATGCCCCCTGGACGCTCTGCGTCCCATTTAGTATAAACGGCCGTTTTAACAATCAACTGAGAACGGATAACTGATAATGTTTTCCACAAAGTACAGTCCAGTAAATTGCTTTATGCTATAATGAGCCAATGGATACAGACGCAAATTATCTCAATGTCGATAAAACGATGATGGTCGTTTCATCCTTAGATGACCCTACGGATGAAACAGTATATTGGTCATCTAAATCCCCCCTTGAACGGTTGGCCGCTATTGAATTGATGCGCCAAATAATCTATGGCTACGATCCAGCTACCACCAGACTTCAAAGAGTTCTTACAATTACTGAACGCACATAATGTTAAATATCTTTTGATTGGCGGCTACGCGGTTGGCTATCACGGCTACCCACGCGCTACAGTTGACATGGATATTTGGGTGGCGATTCATCCCCAAAATGCGGAAAAAATTGTAACCGTACTGAAAGAATTTGGTTTCAACTTGCCTGAATTAAACGCCGATATCTTCTTAGAGAAAGACAAGATTATTCGTATGGGCATCCCACCGATGCGTTTAGAGATTTTGACAACCATATCTGGAGTCGAATTTGAAGCGTGTTATCAAAATCGTATCGAGGATGATTTAGATGGTGTCAAAATCAGCTTGATTGGTTTGGACGACTTGAAGCGTAATAAATTATCCAGTGGGCGCTATAAAGACTTGAATGATTTGGAAAACCTGCCATAAAATCTATAGTATTTCCCTCTAACGGCCGTTCC
>JACSSI010000313.1 GCA_014879345.1 Anaerolineae bacterium
CGCGCACTGGCGCCGGTGCTGCCTGCTTTGCCTGCCTCGCGGGGCTGCGGGAAGCTGTAGGCCACGTACAGGCTGTCGCCGACGCCGATGTTGTAGGCGTTGGCGGTGTCTTCGAGCAGAGCCACCTGCCCGTCGCCCAATTTATACGTGCCGGTGATGACATCTACGTAGCCGATGTCGTCAATGGCTGGGTTGATGGCGACGAGCGTCCCCTGGCTGACTTCGCTCCCGATTTCTAGTTCGACACGGGATTGAAAACGGGGGTAAACGGCCGTTATATTGGGATCGGCTTGCTGGATAACGGCCGTTGTCTCAGCAATGTTGATAAACGGGTTAGCGGCAATATCGGTCTTGCCCACCGCAATGTCATACCGCCCAATTGCCGCCGCAATCAGGTCGATGTTCGACTGCTTGATGGTCTCCACCGTAGCACTCATCGCCACAATCAGCCCCGTGCTGATCATCAACGACAGCACCATGAGGATGGTACGGACTTTGCGGCGGGTGAAGTTTTTCCAAACGTATTTTAGGATCATAAGATTTACGATTTACGATTTTAGATTTACGATTGGAGCGCATGAAATCGTCAATCGTTAATCAAAAATCGTCAATCAGCTAATTATTTTGCCGTCTTGCAGATTCACCACCCGCCCCGCAAACTCAGCCATGCGTGGGTCATGGGTGACGAAAACGATGGTCATGCCTTCTTTGTTGAGGCTGGCGACGAGTTCCATGATGGCGAAGCCGGTCTGGGAGTCGAGGTCGCCAGTCATTTCGTCGGCGATGAGGATGGCGGGGTCGTTGGCCAGGGCGCGGGCGATGGCAACGCGCTGCTGCTGTCCGCCGGAGAGTTCGTTGGGGTAATGGTGCATGCGGTCGGCGAGATTGACTCGTTCTAGTAATGTTTGGGCGCGGGCTTTGCGTTGGCGACGGCCGTTTTTAGCCAAAACCATCGGCGCTTCCACATTTTCCTGGGCGGTAAAGTTGCCCAGCAGGTTGTAGTTCTGGAATATGAAGCCCATCTTCGTCAGGCGCAGGCGTGCCAGCTTGTTTTCAGACAGGGAAACGAGGTTTTCGCCTTCGACGATGACATGGCCGCGCCCTGGCTCGTCCAGGCCGCCGACAATGTTGAGCAGGGTCGTCTTGCCAGAGCCGCTCGGTCCCATCAGGCAGACAAATTCGCCAGGCTGGATGTCGAGCGACACACCGCGCAGGGCGGGCACCGCTTCTTTGCCCATGAGATAGGATTTGTGTACGTCTTCGACGCGGATGATTGGTTCGCTCATAAGACTCCTGAGAGGAATGATGAATGATGAAGGATGATATTCTACTGTACTATTTTTTGGGGGAAAAGTTGCGGGAAGAGGTGTTCCAGTTTATTGAAATGGTTACTTCAAATTGGGGTTTTCAACCAGTAAACCTTCAGTAGTAGCCGCTTCGTTCAGTCGATTATCTGCGCAAACAAAAGTGAGTGCAGGCAAAGATAATGAGTCACGAATATGATGGAGCGACAAGGCTCCCGCCAATTGAATCCCATCGTATCCCCTTAGTCCATGACGCTCGATCAACACCATTGCCAATTCTACAAGAGGCATTGTGACTTCAACAATTTGATAGTTTGTTTGAAAATCTGCTTTGAATTGGTGAATGGCGCTTTGTCCATCTGCTATTTGAATGGAATTTGTTCTGACTCGTAGTGAAAAAGCCGCGACAATTTCTGCACTGCTAATACGAATGGTATAAATTGTGTGGCTGGGATTAGTACAAATGTTACGTACCCAATCTGTACCTGTTTCCAATACATAATTTTTAACAAGACCACTACTGTCAAAATAATAATGAGTCATCACCGACGTTCCCGCAAAATCGTATCTGAAACTGATTCAGACGAGTGAATAGGTTGATAGATGGTCTCGTTTGATGGTGCGATACGCTGGTGGCTAATTAAACCAAGTGTGGCTAGCTGTTGCCAATAGGCATCTTCCGATTCAATCCCTGGCTGTAAAGTGACGGTTTCTTCTGCTGACAAACGTATTGTCAACGGTTTACGTTGTCTGGCAACTCGATATAAAATTTCTTCAAGCGACATATTTTTTAATTCACTTAAATCAATTATCGTCATATCTCGATTCCTGTTGATCTGATTTGCGAACATTATACCATGTGACAAAATGCAGCGTGTCATATCCACAGCAACTCAAAGCATTCGTGTCATGCATACGCTGTTTGGGTCTTCAAAATAGTCGGCAAACGGGGGACATTCGGTGAAGCCATAGCTGGCATACAACTGTCGTGCTGGCTCAAATGCCGCCATCGAGCCAGTTTCTAAGCTGATGCGCTGGTAGCCGCGCTGTTGAGCTTCTGCCAGAATGTGTTCAAGCATTTGTTTTGCCACGCCTTTACGGCGGTGGGCTTGGGCGGTGCGCATTGACTTTATCTCGCCATGCTGCGGATCAAGTTCGCGGAGAGCGCCACAGCCTATCAATTCAGCGCCATCCCAGACGCACCAGAAAGTAATGTTTGGGCTGCGCAGCGACTCAAGGTCGAGGGCATGGATGCTTTCTGGGGGCGAATGGAGCGCCATATCTTGCAGGTGTTCTTGTAATAAACCGGCTATTTCGGGGCCAGTTAAATCATCGACTCTAATATCCATAGGAACTTTTCACGTATGCTAGTTTTTTGCAGATAAGACCATCTTTTTCTTGGAATATATCAATACCACGCACCTGTTGCTGATTGCCAGCCTCATCTACCCAGGTGTAGCGCCAATGCATATTGCAGCGATGACCAAAGCCATAAATATCTTCGATTTGGATATGGGCTTGGGGTGACTGGCGGAAGAAGTTGTGCAGATATTGCTCGAGGGCTTCTGTACCTGTGTAGGTTTCACCATCGGGCGCAGGGGTGCTGGTTTCAAAGACACAATCATTGCTCAAGAGCTTCACCATCCCTGCCACGTCCTGCCGATTGAAGGCTTCATTAAATGCCAGGGCGATACGGATGGCAGTTTCTATTTTTGACATTTTCGTGGGCATCTTGGTAAACGCTCCTTTAGTCGCTGCTCCTGTTGGTCTAGTTTGCGGTGTAAAAACTGATGTGTTGTATAGGGCCGTGTCCCGGATATACGCGGGTTGCGCCGCGCTCCCGGAGCAGACGCCAACTAGCGTAGACGGTGGCGGCATCTTCCATGCTGATAAAGGCCGGATGTGTGAGGTCGCCGGTAAATACGGAACCATCATCCAGCAGCAGTGATACGCTGTCATCGGAATGCCCCGGGGTGTGCACAATCTCGCCGGTGATGCCGATATTTTCAAGCAGGGCGCGGCTCTCAGAAAGGGGTATGGTGACATTATCGTGGGTGATAATGTCTACATAGTGATCTTGCGGCTTTGTCCATGTTTTCATGAGGGGGATGGCGCTTACTTGCACATCAAGAACCAGTAACGGCACACCTTCCAGCTTAAGTTCTTGTCCCAGACCAGCGTGATCAATGTGATAATGGGTTGCCAGCGCATACCTGATTTCTGTGAGCGGTATATCCATACGCTTTAGATTTGCTTGCATCGTGCCCAGGCTGCCCGGCCAGCCAATATCCACCAACAAGCGCGAAGAACCGGCACTGATGACCCAGTAATTAGTCGAACGGTAGCCCACATTGACAATGGTTTGCTTTGACATCGTATTACGTTTTTTTCATTGTCGCGCCGTTACGAGCGCTTACTGAAAACTGTTCACTGCTCACTGTAAACTGTTTACTGGTATTAAAGCGGCAGCCAGGTGCCGATACCCATGTCTACGGCGCGATGGTAGAGGGTGGGCGCTACGGCCATATCATCCAGCGCCAGCCCTAGATTGCAGGCGATGGTTCTTTCAACGGCCGTTTCCCGTCCCGGTTTCAGGTTGGCGACCAATTCGCCTAAATCGGCATGGACGGGCGGCACATCCTGAAAATAGCCGACACTCTGATAGTATTCAAATTGCGACAAGTCATCCGTACAGAATTTATCCACTTCTTTCATCGCAGCCGGTTCCCAATAGGAATCAAAATCGACCAGGGAAGCAAACGCGCCTTGATCCAGCCAACCCGCTTTGATGGTTTGGTGGGGCTGCTTCAAAATGGGGCCGGCCGTCACGACAAGATCACAGCCGGTGACTGCTTCTTGGGGATTAGAAACGGCCGTTACCCGCACCCCTAGTCTCTCTGCCACAATCTGGCTAAATTTCTCAACGGCTGGAGCATGGACATCATAAGCAAACACTTCGTCGATGGGGAACAGCACGTGCAGCGCTTCAGTGTTTGTAAGCCCCTGCACGCCGCAGCCCAAGATGCCCAGTTTGGTAGAATCTGGTCTGGCGAGGCGTTTGGCAGCAACGGCCGTTGCCGCCCCCGTGCGCATTCCGGTAATCCATTGACAGTCCATCACCGCCAGCGGGATACCCGTCTCTGGATCATTCAGAATAAGCAGACCCGTGATATAAGGCAACCCTTTCTTCATATTGCCAGGAAAGCCACCGACCCATTTAATGCCAGCCGAGTGAAGCCCCGGAATGTAGGCCGGCATGGCATGGATGAAATTGTCGCTTCCGCCGGGGTGAATGCCCGGTTTGGGCGGCATTTCCACACGTCCATGTCCCTTTTCGGCAAACGCCGTTTCAACCAACTCAATGACGGCTGCCATGTCTAAGCCGATTGAAACCACGTCGGCTTGGGAGAGGTAGAGTATTTTGTGTTCGTTCATGCTTGATGCTCCATATAACGTGGTAGACAATTGGTTGCCACGTGCAACTTGCCACAAAAACAGTAACAAGCAGGCATTTGCAAAAGGTGATTAAACGTGTTGATCAATCAGGATAACGTTGCCATCGGGATCAATAACCATAAAACTGGCGGGGCCGGTGGTGGCTTCATCTGCTTCGTCTACAATGGGGATGCCTTGTGCTTTGAGTTGGCGTTGTAGTTCTCGCACATCGGTGAACGATTCAAGGGCATTGGCATCTTGATCCCAACCCGGATTGAAGGTGAGAATATTGCCCTCAAACATACCTTGAAACAACCCAATGATATGGTCGCCATTTTTCATGATGAGCCAATTTTGAGTGTGTTCTCCAGCAAAAACGGAGAACCCTAAATTTTCATAAAATGTCTTCGAGGTTTCGAGGTCTTTAACGCTCAAGCTTATTGAAAATGCACCTAATTCCATGTCTGCCTCCAGATTAATTCAGTTTTTGAAAGATTGTTTAATCGGTAATATTAACAACGCAGCGAAAGCCGGTATGACCTGCCGACTTTTCCGGGGGGAGTGAATCTCGGTTTGTTGCTCTGATTTGAGTGCTTTGATGGAAGTAGCTCCCGCCGCGTCTAACTTTGGCGTGAGAGGGGGTCATATTGATGGGCTGATCGACAGGTGAATTTTTATAGAAGTCGGCGCTGTACCAATCGGAAACCCATTCGTACACGTTGCCAGACATATCTAATGCGCCAGACCAGCTTGCACCTCTTGGAGAAGATTCGACGGGTTTTGGACGATAATTGTTACAGTCACCGTAGTTTGCTCTTTGACAGGTTGGTGCTTCATTACCCCATGGATAGATACGGGCGTCTGTTCCTCGGGCAGCATATTCCCATTGGGCTTCTGTCGGTAAGGTGCCGTCACGGTCAACCCATTCGCAATAAGTCAAGGCATCTTCCCAGGTTACATTGACACGTGGGTAGTTGTTTTCGTTTGCTTGTTGTCCAGCAGAAGCAACTGGGCGGCAAGGCCCTTCGTCTATGCAGATTTGGTATTGTTGATTGGTTACTTCAGATGTATCGATCCAAAAAGCAGCTAATGTGACTTCGTGAAGCGGAGATTCATCCCCTTCTGCTGATGTATCTGAAGCACTTGCCCCCATTTGGAAGCTCCCAGCTGGTACATAAAACATGAATTGATTATCTTTTTCTCTGCTGATTGTACTCAGGAGCCCTAATTCTGGGAGAGGGATGGGTGTTTCTGTGGGGATGGGTATTGACGTCTCTGTTGGTTCTGGTTCTGTAGTTCGGGTGGGGTCGGGAACGGCCGTTTCAACAATTGCTTCTGTGGGTTCAATCTTCTCAGTGGGTGTGGGTTCTGGTATTGCTGCTTCAATGGTTGGTTTAATGATTTCTGCCGCTGATGTGGCCGCTGATGTGGCCTCTGATGTGGCCTCTGGGTTGGTCATTGATATAGTCTCTAAAGTGGCCACTGGGGTGGTCACTGGGGTGGTTAATGGAGACGATACGTTTTCTGGAGACCGATTGTT
>JACSSI010000314.1 GCA_014879345.1 Anaerolineae bacterium
GACGACCACGATAATTCCAACGACGACGACCACAACAACGACAATGGTGACGACCACGACAATTCCAATGACGACGACCACGGCAATGACAATGGCGATGACCACGACAATTCCAATGACGACGACCACGACAACGACAATAGCGACGACAGCAGCAACCACAACGGACACGACGATAACAACAATGACAATAATAGTTAAGCCAGTTCGTACAGTGGTGAGAATGTGTAATAGCTTTATAATTTGGGCTTGGTGCTAAGATGATAAGCTCCCGCAGGCAAACAAAAACATTGTCTGTGGGAGCCTGTGTGTTTCGAGAACAGACGACAATAAATTACTGGAGCAAGCGTAAAGCGTGCAAGACGAACTTCTTTTATTACATCGGGTACGGGCATTGGAACCAGAGGCTTTGGCTGAAGTTCATGACACCTATTATGTGCCGATTTACCGCTACATCATCGTCCGTGTCAACGATCCTGTTACAGCAGAGGATTTAGCCAGCGAAGTGTTTACTCGACTGTTAAGCGCCCTCCGTGACCACACAGCGCCACAAAACACATTACGTGGCTGGCTGTTTAGTGTCGCTTCTCATATTGTTAAAGACCATTACCGCAAACAGTATCGTGCGCCGCAAACAGACTTACATGAAAACATACCCAGTACAAGCAACTCGCCAGAAACTCATGTAGACATGAAGCTCGACAAAGAAGCCCTTCACAACGCCGTCACCACACTCTCTGAAGACCAGCAGAACGTTATTGCCCTCCGTTTTGGCTTTGGTATGTCCATTCATGAAGCGGCAAAAACCATTGGGAAAAGCGAAGGATCTGTAAAGATGTTGCAAGCACGCGCTATCAAGAATCTATCTAAAAAGCTAAAACCAGGGTGGGTGGAATCATGAGCGATCAATACGAGAAACAACTCATCGAATGCCTGGATGCCTTAGAACAAGGCGAGAATCTTGATGCGATACTGGCTCGCTACCCTGAAAATGCGGCTGAGTTGAGGCTTTATTTGGAAACGGCCGTTTCCCTGCAAACACTCAATCTCCAACCAACCATCGCCGCCCAGCAGCGCTCCCAAAAACAGTTCCTGGAAACAGCCGCCGCCCTGCGCCAAAACAAAAAACCCGCCCCATTCGCAGTGCGTCTCCAACGAATCCTGCTGCCATTGGCTGGCCTGGCGATGATATTGGTTTTAGTAACGGCCGTTTTCCTCCCCGTATCCGCCCAAACCATCCCTGGCGATGCCCTGTACACCACCAAACGACTCATCGAAGATGTACGCTTGAGCTTAACCAGCAGCGCCGACGGCAAATTACAACTCATCGACCAATACAACCAGGAACGCATTGACGAAATCAACCGTCTCCTGGCAGAAGGACGCCAGGAAAACGTCTCATTCCGTGGCTCCATTGAAACCATCGGCGAGCAGAACTGGATCATCGCCGGTTTAACCACTCAGCTTACAGACAACGTCATCATCGAAGGCGCTCCGGAAATCGGGCTAACCGCCATTGTCACCGGGCAGACCAAAGACGGCGGCTTATTTGCATTTACCATCACCATACCAAATGGCGGCAAACCGATGCCCGAACTCCTCCCTTCAACCACACCAACATCAACCCCCACCCCCACAGAGACCAGTCTGCCACCAACCGCCACGCCAACCGCCTCTGCTACCAATTCGCCCACACCCTCTGCCACCATGACAGAAACAGCAACCGCAACGGCAACATCTACCGAAACCCTCACGCCTACTAAAACAGCAACGGCCGTTCCCACAGCCACAATCCCCGCCACAAACCCGCCAAACACCAACAATGATGACAACAACGATAATGAAAATAGCAACGACTCAGACAACGACAACGACAATGATGACCACAACGACAATGACGACGACAACCACAATGACAACGAAGATAACGAGAATGAAGATAACCACAATGAAAACAATGGGTAACTGTTTTTTGCCTCACCAATAAGCAAACAACACCTTTAATGGTTGCCGGGGAATCATCTTGCCCCGTAACCCCCTGTGTGATACCATCGCTCATCATTAAATTATTTATTCCCTGGTCTTATTTGTTTGTTTTGTTGATTGCCTACTTGCCATCATGAGCGGATTCCAAAATTGATGATATTCCAATATCCTAACAGAAGGGGTTTTAGCGCAATTATTTAGATACCCATATCAAACTGTTCAACACAACGCCAAATTATTCTTGTAAATTCTATTCATTTCAACAAGGCTTGTGCTTTGAACAATATCATCTTTATACTGGTATCTAACAAACCAAGACTGGGGTGAATGCATCGAAACGTGTTCACCCCATTTTGTATGGCAACAAAGTAAACAAACTCCACCTCACGATCATGGGTAACACAAAGCAGGAAAACGAAATGGGGTTTGTGAGTTTTGAATTTATTCTGCGCCTAATCGGTGCAATTTTAGGCGCAATAGCTGGTGGTCTTTTAGGCATAAATTTAGCCATTTATTTAAAAGTGCCGCCTGAAGCCTATGTGGTTGTTCTAGGACTGGTTGGCTTTTTAACTGGGCTAATCTTAACCCCCTACTTCACCACCCGCCCGCTGAACTACCTGACCAAAAAACTATCGTCCATGCCGCCGGAACGGTTAACGGCCGTTGTCATTGGAATTTTCCTCGGTTTAGTAGCAGCCGCCCTGCTCACCCTGCCCCTCTCCTTACTGCCCACCCCCTTCGGCCAAATCGCTCCTTTAGTAGCCGCCTTCGTCCTTTGTTACCTTAGCGTCGTCATTCTCGTCTCACGCCAACAAGACCTGCAAGCATTCGTCAAAAACTTCCGCATCTCCGGCAGCACAACCGAAAAATCAGGCCACCCAGAAGAAGAAAGCTTCATCCTGCTAGACACCAGCGTCATCATTGATGGCCGCATCCTCGACATCAGCAAAACAGGTTTCATTCGCAGCACCTTACTCGTCCCCAACTTCATCCTGCTCGAACTACAGCACATCGCCGACAGCGCCGACCCCATGCGCCGCAGCCGAGGCCGACGCGGCATGGAAATCCTCTCCGAACTGCAAAACGACTCCCCCGTACCCACCAAAATCACCGATGCCGACGTCAGCGAAGCCCGCGAAGCCGATACCAAACTCGTCGCCCTGGGACGCCACATGCGTTGTCCCATCATGACCAACGACTACAACCTCAACCGTGTGGCCGAACTGCAAGGTGTCACCGTCCTCAACATCAATGATCTCGCCAACGCCGTCAAAGCCATCTTCCTGCCCGGTGAAACGCTCACCGTCAAAATCATCCAGCAAGGGCGCGAATCTGATCAAGGCGTTGGCTACCTCGAAGACGGCACCATGATCGTCGTTGAAAACGGCAGCCACCTGCTAGATGCCACCGCCCGTGTCGTCGTCACCAAAGTGCTGCAAACAGCCGCCGGGCGTATGATTTTTGCTAAACTATAATCCCGTTTACCGTGAACAGTGAACAGTAATCAGATACAATACACACCGTAATTCGGTGTCCACGGAACATGAATTACAGAATACAAAACTTGGAGCAACCATGACGCTTAAAATCTACAATGTCCTCACTCGTAAAAAAGAAGAATTTGTGCCGCTTACCCCAGGCAAAGTCAATATGTATGTCTGCGGCCCCACCGTTTACGACTATTCCCACATCGGGCATGGCAAAACCTACGTCGGCTTCGATGTCGTCGTGCGCTACCTGCGCTACAGCGGCTACGACGTCCTCTACGTGCAAAACATCACCGATGTCGGCCACATGCTCGACACCGGTGAAGACCGCATCCTCAAAAAAGCGCGTCAGCTTTCCGCTGGCCCCATGCAAGTGGTGGAAACCTACATGCGCGAATACTTTAACGACATGGACGCCCTCGGCGTGCAGCGCCCCGACATCAGTCCCCGCGCCAGCGGCCACATCCCCGAACAAATCGAGATGATCCAGGAACTCATCGACAAGGAACACGCTTATGTTGTCGATGGTTCCGTCTATTTTGACGTCACCAGTTTCGCTGAATATGGCAAACTAAGCGGCCGTATCGTTGAGGAACTGGAAGAAGGTGCCCGCATTGGCGTGCGCAGCGAAAAACACCATAGTGCTGACTTTGCCCTCTGGAAAAAAGCGGAGCCGGAACATATTTTGCGCTGGCCCAGCCCCTGGGGCGACGGGTTCCCTGGCTGGCATGTGGAATGCTCGGCAATGGCGAATAAATATTTAGGCCAAACTTTCGACATTCACGGTGGCGGCATTGACAACATCTTCCCCCACAACGAATGTGAAATTGCCCAAAGCGAAGCAGCTCACGGCGAGCCATTTGCCCGTTACTGGATGCTCACCGGTTCTCTCACGCTGGATGGCGTGAAAATGAGCAAAAGCCTGGGCAATACCCTCACCATCAAAGATGCGCTGGCAAAATACCGGCCGGAAGCCATTCGTGCTTTTATTCTTTCCAGCCATTACGGCAGCCCCATCGACTTTTCTGATGAAGCGATTGAGGCGGCGCATAAAGGCTGGCTGCGTCTGTGGGGTGCTGTTAGTCTGGTGCGGGAACAACTGCGTAGTGCGGCGGAAGGTGAAGCGGAAACGGCCGTTATCGATCTGCTAAACAACACCAAAAACAGCTTCATCGAGAAGATGGATGATGACTTCAATGCCCCTGCTGCCCTGGCTGTGCTGCAAGAGTTTACGCGGCAAGTCAATACCTTGATAAACGAAAAAGGCCCCCATACCAAAGGAACGCTCAACGCCATCGACGCGCTTTACCGCGAACTAGGCGGCGAGGTGTTAGGCATTGTGCCAGATCAGGCTGAAGCCAGCGCCGACGCCGAACGGGAAGATGGTCTCGTGCGCTTGCTCATCAACCTGCGGGCGCAGGCGCGTGCGCAAAAGGATTGGGCCACATCAGACCAGATTCGGGATCAATTAAAAGAATTAGGCATCGTTTTGGAAGACCGTGCCGATGGCACTATTTGGAAGTTAGAGTAAGCAATTTACTTTAGGTGACAGTCACTTTTGCAGTGACTGTTACCTGAGATTACGCACAATCATGAGGAGGACGCATATGACAACTTACACATTACAGCGAGAGGAATTGCTGGCTTTGCTTAATCGGGCTGGCGTCAGCACAGCCCACGGCATCAGTGATGCGTTTTTGCCCCCATTGGCAGCAGGTGAAACGGTTACGGGCGCTGATTTCAGTTCAGAGGAACTGGCTTTGGCGCAATTACTGGCTCATCCGCACCGCGTTGTTCATGCTATTCGCTTTGATGTCAACGACAGCGTTCAAGAAGAAGCCTGGTTTTATATGGCGGATGATCATTTTGCTTCGTTAACGGCCGTTTCCTCCGGTTATGAACTGTCTACAATAGACAACCTGGAAACGCTCATTTTTAACGCAGGCACCATCCTGCCCATACGCCCCACACCCGACACAGTGGCATCACGGGTGGTACTAGACCGTGAAGACTTTGTTGATGTACGCTATCTGCTCACCAATTGGCATGAGGTTAGTGGCGAAATGGTCTTAGAAGCGGCAGGTATGGAAAAATTTGAGGCTGTAAACCTCGCTCACTCCGTGCAAAGCCAGGAATGGCACGGCCGTTTATCATTCAAGTTCTACCAAAACGACCAGTTAACAGCTGAACGAGAACTGCGCGGCATGCAAAGCTCAGACACCTGCTGGCTGGGCTATCTGGAACCAGAAACGGGAAAAATGATCGTGCAATCAGCCAACAGCCAGGTAATGGACAACGTTGCCTTCCGCATTTGGGAAGCATTGGACGAATCATAAAACAGGTAGAGGCAGAGCTTATCGGGGGCTTCGACAGGCTCAGCCCCCGATAAGCTCTGCCTTCAACGAGTTTGGCAGTTACAATTATGACTGAATATTTGATGCGGCGAAATACAGTTCTAGAAGCACTCCGAGGCGACCGCCGCGAGATTTATCGCTTGTGGCTGCAAAAAGGGCTGGACAGGAAACTGACTCAGCCTATTTTCGAGGCGGCTCAAGCACGAAACATTCCCATCAAAACAGCTTCAAAACAAGAACTCGGCCACATGGCGCAAGATAGCAGCCATCAAGGTGTGGTGCTTGAGGTGGGCGCGTACCGTTACAGTGATGTTGATGAAATTTTGGATTTGGCGGCGCTGCGTGATGAAAAGCCGTTTATTTTGCTGCTGGATTTACTGCATGGCCCCCAAAATATTGGCGCTCTACTGCGTACCGCCGAAATCTGCGGCGTGCATGGCG
>JACSSI010000315.1 GCA_014879345.1 Anaerolineae bacterium
CCAATACGAATTGGCATTAAATTTGAGGAGACTTTTGTAGTCTCATACACAACTTTAAACCGCACCCTTACGTTGGGGGGGGCGAATTTATTGCTTGTTTTGTGCGCTTGAACATCAAATTCTAAAGAGCAAAAAAACTCCCCTGACAAATTCAAGAGCGGTAGCGAATCTGTCAGGGGAGAAGGCATAGCGGATACCTAATGTACAACTTTCTTTTCACCAGAGGAGCGAGACACGCCCTCGTGTCCCGTGTGGGATGTGGGCGTCCCACACTCTCCAGTATATAAGTACATTGTCACAAAAGTAATTTAACCAACAAGCCGACGCCTGAGCTTGTCGAAGGCAAAGGCGGTAGGGGTGTAGCACGCATCGCTTTGGCTTCACAGGACGTTCGGTGAACTCAGTCGAGTCGCTCAGCCGCCGCTGGTCTCATAAAGCTTAGAAAACTTATATTACAGAGTAATAACCAAGCTGAAAGGATTTAAGCTCGAGCGCTTTAGTGATGGAAAAGGCGCGTTCCCGTCAGTGCCATCACCATGCCATACTCATCACACGCTTCAATGACCACGTCATCACGGATGGAGCCACCGGGCTGCGCCACATAGCTGACACCACTTTGCTGAGCACGGTCGATGCTGTCGCGGAAGGGGAAGAAGGCGTCTGAACCGAGGGTTACACCGGTCAATGTGTCCAACCACGCTCGTTTTTCTGCGGGGGTAAGGCGCACCGGCACAGAGGCAAAGCTTTGCTGCCAGTTTGCTTCTTCGGCGGGAGTGAGGTTCTCTAACAAATATTGATCGATGGCATTGTCTCGCTCTGTGCGGCCGATTTTTTCACGGAAGGGCAGATTCAAGACGGCGGGATGCTGGCGCAGATACCAGGTATCTGCTTTGGTACCGGCCAGTCGCGTGCAGTGAATACGGGATTGCTGTCCCGCACCTACGCCGATGGCCTGCCCATCTTTGACATAGCAGACTGAGTTGGACTGGGTGTATTTCAGCGTCAACAAGGCTACGATCATGTCGCGTTTGGCGCTTTCTGGCAGGTTTTTGTTGGCGGTGACGATTTCGGTCAGGTCGTCATAGGTGGGGATGGCATCGTTGTGCTTTTGTTCCAGGTGAAGGCCAAAGATTTCGCGGGTTTCCTGAGCTGGGGGATCGTAATCTGGATCAATTTGGATGACACGGTAGTCGCCGCCTTTTTTGTCTTTGAGGATGGCTAAGGCTTCCGGTTCATAACCAGGGGCAATGACACCATCGGAGACTTCTCGTTTAAGCAGTTGGGCGGTGGGTGCATCTACCACGTCGCTTAATGCAGCCCAATCACCGAATGAGGAAATGCGGTCTGCGCCGCGAGCGCGGGCATAGGCGGCTGCCAACGGTGACAGATCGAAGGAACCGGTGAAGTAGGCCTGGTTTAGGGTATCGTCCAGGGGTATAGCAACGGCCGTTCCCGCCGGACTAACATGTTTGAAAGAGGCAGCAGCAGGCAGACCAGTCGCTTGTTTGAGTTCACGCACGAGCTGCCAGGCATTGAGCGCGTCGAGCAAGTTGATGTAACCGGGTGCCCCGTTCAGCATTTCAATAGGCAACGCACCCTGCTTGACATAAATACGGGCAGGCGCTTGATGGGGATTCATACCATAGCGTAGTTTAATTTCAGAAGACATGGGGACTCCTTTTTTAGTGTTCAGTGTACAGTAAGGTTTCTAACCACTGTTCACTGTTCACTGCTTACTGTTCACTGCTTACTGTTCACTTGTTTTTAAGTATGCCGTGATAGCAGTGTCGTAATCTCGGGTGTGGGTAAAGGCTTTGATGGCAAATTGTTTGCGGTTGGCTTCGTTGACGCTGCCGTTGGTTTGCAACTCATCCAGTACAATGGCGTAATCTTGTGGATCGCAGACGATGGTGACGCGGGCAAAGTTTTTGGCTGCGGCTCGTAACAGGGTAACACCACCGATGTCGATTTGCTCGATGGCTTCAGCCAGGGTGACGCCCGGCTGGGCGATGGTGTCTTCAAAAGGGTACAAATTGCAGACAACCAGATCAATCATGTTGATCTGTTGGGCAGCCAAATCGGCTTTGTCTTCAGGAATATCCCGAGCCAGGATGCCGCCATGCACAACTGGATGCAGCGTTTTGACACGTCCACCCAACATTTCAGGTGCGCCGGTGATTTCGGCAACGTCAATGACATCTAAGCCAGCTTCACGCAGTTGGCGGGCAGTGCCACCGCTGGCGATTAGCTCCCAATCCATCGAGGCCAGGTTGGCCGCGAATTCGACCAGTCCTGCCTTATCGTATACAGAGAGAATTGCTCTTTTTTTGCTCATGGTCAGAGAATTTACCACAAGGGAAAACGGCCGTCTATAGTTTATTTTGAATGATAAAGATGAACGTTTGTTATATAGGCATTGGCTTACCAGGTGATGTAAGATTGACTTTTAGTATCGGTTGTTAATTTTGGCAGAAATGAAACAGAAAAAGGGTGGCAAAACGTGAAAAAACGTCTAATTTTGTGGGCATTGCTAGGATTGTGCGGTTTGATGATGACAGGAAGAACAGTGGCGCAAGATGGCTCTGAGCCGCCTGTTGATTACCGTCAATTACCTGATTTGCATCTGTTATCAGAGACACCTTATGGGCAATGGATTGGCTCTGGTAATGGCCTGGAGATTGAGACAGATGAAAACGGCCGTTTACCCGTCGATCCATCCGAAACGTTCAACGATTTGCCATCTTATCGGGTGCGCGTACGTGGTGAAAGTGGCTGGTGGAGTTTTATTTTGGCTGGCAAGGATTGGGAGTCTTACAGCATAGCCCCTTATTATCCAGATGGTGCCTTGGAATTTAATATTAAGGTAGCCAGTGATGGCGCGAAAGATTTCGGGATCATGTTGAATGACATGGTGGTGGGTCGTAATCCGGAAAATCTGGAATCGAATGAAATTAAGATTTCCGAGGTCTTGTCAGAGACAGATGAATGGCGGCCTGTCACGATTCCTTTGAGTGCGCTGCTTTCAGAAGGAGCTGGCCTTAATCTGGACCAATTGTTTTCGGTGGTGTTTTCTGGCATTTTCCAGGGCGCTGAGGCGCAGGAAATGACGTTTTGGCTGAACGATGTCCGGTTTACTGCCCCAGGTGTTGAGCCAAGCCACCCCCAGATTAAGCTGAATCAACTGGGTTACACGCCTGCGGGGCAAAAGGTTGCTCGTGTTTCCGGGTTTGATGATGCGTTGTTTGCTCAGACTGGTACGCCTTTTACAGTGCGTGACATCAGCAATAATCAACCGGTTTACCAGGGGGAACTGGCACTGTTGGCGGATTATGATGCGGTGGTTTCTGGTGAACGGGTGTTGACGGCCGATTTCACAGATTTGCAGACACCTGGCCGGTATTATTTGTCTATTGATGCGTATCAGGTAGCGGATTCGCCGTTGTTTACGATTGGGGAGTCTGTTTATCAGGATTTGGTGGTGGATGGGCTGCGTTATTTTTATTTGCAGCGCTCAGGAATGGCGCTAGATGCCGTTCATGCGGGGAAGTTTGCGCGGGAGGCAGGTCATTTGCAGGATGCGCAGGCGGAATTTCGCTCTGGTTCGCAGTCACCGATGGACGTTTCTGGAGGCTGGTATGATGCGGGTGACTATGGGAAGTATGTGAATGCGGGAGCAACGGCCGTTTCCGACCTGCTGTGGGCTTATGAACTGTTTCCTGAACAGTTTACCGATGAACAGTTAAATATCCCGGAAAGCGGCAATGGTGTGCCTGATTTGCTGGATGAAGTGCGCTGGGAATTAGACTGGATGCTCAAAATGCAAGACCCCGCATCGGGTGGTTTTTACCACATGGTACAAGACACAGAGGCCACGACCGTTTCTGCTGCCGGGGAGCCGCGTTTCATTGAAGACACGGATGGCAAGCGTGAAAACGTGCGCCCCACCGCTACGACGGGCAGTGCTGTCGCGGCCTTGGCTCATGCCGCCCTGGTGTTTGAACCGATTGATCCAGCGTATGCCGCAGCGCTGTTATCAGCGGCTGAGGCTGGCTGGGTTTACCTGGAAGAAAATCCTGATGGCGTGGATTCAGTCCCTGGCCCGTACAGCGACGATGATGACAGCGACAATCGGTTTTGGGCAGCCGCAGCCCTGTACCGCGTGACTGGGAATCAAGCATATCATGATTATGTCAAGAGCGTTTATCGTGATGTAGAAACCTTCTTTGAGAGCGAAACGGATAATGCGTACGGCGTCAGCCGCATGGAGATGATTGGCTGGCTCACGTATGCCCACAGCGAGGAGCGTGACCCGGATGTGATGGCGTATTTCGTGTCGTTGTTTGAGGAGTGGTCGGCGCGAATGGTGGCACGTTGGCAGGCTTCGAATTGGGATATTGCACTGGAAGATGATGATTTCTACTGGAGCAGCAATTACGTGGCGCTGACGACGCCGTTTGTGATGCTGGTGGGGTCTGAAGCGTTGGGAGAGATGGACGGAACGGCCGTTGTCATGTCACAACAAGCACTCGATTATATTTTAGGCAACAACCCGTTGAGTTTCAGCTATGTATCTGGCTACGGCGAACGCAGCGTGCAGCATCCTTTTGCCAATCAGTGGAGCTATGATGCCGTGCCTGAAGTGCCAGATGGCGTCTTTGTTGGTGGGGCAAACGCCAAAACCAATCCCTTACTCTACTCCAACTTCGCGGGTAAACGATACCTCGACAGCAACGCCAATTGGACGACCAATGAACATACGATTTACTGGAACTCAAACCTGATATTCCATGCCGCTCTAGCCAATCAATTGAGTCAGCCAGGCTCTGCGCCCGTATTTGTGGAACCCACCCCACTGCCAACCACTGCCGCTGAGTTAGAGCCAGCACCGCAGTCTGCCGAACAAACAAACCCATCGACAGCGAATGTGGCTGCCGATAATTCTGAGCAGCCCACTACTGACGAACAGCCTTCTTCTCCCCCTGAATCAGTAACTCAAAACGTCGAAAACAGCAATACAACTACCAACAATTTAATGATTGGGCTTATCGTCGTGGGCATTGTTTTGATTATCGTTGTAGTCGTGTGTACAGTGGTGATTTTGCGGGCGTTGCAGAAAACGCCCGCCCAGTAAACATTTCTAGCATTTGCCTCTTTGCCTGTTTTAGTGGGCGTGAGCAGCAACAGCAGCCACGATTTCCGGCCAGAGTTCAGGCGGCATGGCGTGACCCATGCCGTCGATGAGTATGAGTTTCGCGTTGGGGATGGCTTCAGCGGTGGCGATGCCGCCTTCTACGGGGACGATGATGTCTTCTTTGCCGTGGATGACGAGGGTGGGGATAGCAAGTTTTTCCAGCGCTTCCTGGCGGCTGCCGGAGGCGATAATAGCAGCCGTATGACGGGCCGCGCCTGCGGGATAGGTGCCTCGTTCCCAGGTAGCGGTGGCTTTTTGGATAACGGCCGTTTCCTCCCAATCAAATCCAGAGCCATAATTCCCCTTCACCCAGTTGATCTCGTTTTGAATGTAGCTCTCCAAATCTGTGGCGGGTGGGGCGGTGAAAAAAGCGAGACCTTCCGGCTTGGGCATGGAGACGGACATTTCGCCTGTGGTTGACATAATAGAGGTCAATGTGAGAACGCGATCTGGATGGTTTATGGCAATCGTTTGGGCAATCATGCCACCCATCGACACACCCAGGACATGCGTTTGCTCCACACCCAACGCATCTAATAAACCAATTGCATCTGCGGCCATATCACTGAGATGGTAAGGTGCGGAGATGGGTAGACCTTGCATGGCGGCCATAATGTTAGGTGTGCCAGCTTCAGCGAATTTTGTAGATAGACCCGTGTCGCGGTTATCGTAGCGGATGACCCAGTAGCCGCGTTCGGCCAGCATGGTGCAAAGCGCTTCATCCCAGCCGATTAGCTGCATACTGAGACCCCCGACCAGGAGCAGGGCGGGATTATTGGGGTTGCCGAAGGCGTCGTAACAAATCTGGATGCCGTTGGCGGATACAATTTCTGGGCCTTGATAGGGGATGGGTTCGTACATAATTTTCCTCTTGAGTTTTTCCCCCCACCCTAGCCCTCCCCCGAAGGGAGAGGGAATATGGGTTGGGAATTTTAGTGTTCAGTGATGGTAAAAATAGGTTTGTCTTTTTGGGCGATGAGTGTGCCTTGACCACCCACGGGAAAGGTGAATTGAGGGGTCGTGTGGCCGAAGCTGGCGTTGGC
>JACSSI010000316.1 GCA_014879345.1 Anaerolineae bacterium
ATAAATTCATCTAACTCAGCGATGAGGGTGGTTAGTTTGTCCTGATGGATGCGTACCAGGGTGTTAAAGGTGAATTCGTTGGCAGCCGTGTCCAGGGCGAGGCGCAGGTGGGGAAAGCAGAGGCCATCTGACTTGTTGAGTGCCGCCACCATGCGTTCGTCCTGTTCGGCTAAGGTATCGACAACGGCCGTTATCGCCAAATCCCCCATCTCTTTTTTACGGACACAGGCCGGACAGGGTGCGCCCGCCACCATATTCTTAGCCACACTTTTGTTCTTGAAATCAGCGTCCGCATCCGAGGCTGATCCCATAAACTTTGATTTTAAAAACGATGCCTTGCTTGGTGAATGACTGACCTTATCCAAGGATTTATGAATCGTATTGAGTACGTCACGGTAAATAAAGGCGATGCCCAGCGGGGCGCTGTCGCCAGCTTCCGGAAGCTGCCAGGCATGTTCATGGCAAAAACCCAACGACTCTCGTATGCCCAGCCGGGTGTCTACATCATTTACACTATCAAAAATAAGCCCCTTTAGTTGGCGTTCGACGGAGGTATTCGTCCAGCGGCAAACAGGGCAGCCCGGCAGATCGCTGGCTTCGATCACTTCGTGATAGCTGAAAGGGGAGAGTTGGGGCATCCTGGAATCCTTGTTTTGAGTGTTGCAAGTTGCACTTAAAACCTGCAACTTGCAACCTGCAACCTGTTACTTATCCAAGTAAATTAACAGCTGACACATCAACCACTTGCGCCCGGCCTGGGCCGACGGAGACATAGCTGATGGGCGTTTGTGCATCTTTGGCAATGTATTCGATATATTTTTGAGCCGCCTGGGGCAGATCATCCCAGGTGCGGCAGCCGGTGACATCTTCTTGCCACCCTGCCAGCACGTCAAAGACCGGTTCGCAGCGTCCTAATTCTTCCAGGCTGTAGGGGAAGTAGTCGATGACTTCACCGTCCAGCTTGTAGGCCACGCAGACGGGGATTTCAGCTAATCCGCTAAGAATGTCGAGCTTGGTGAGGGCGATGTCGGTGAAGCTGTTGATGCGGCTGGCATGACGCAGCATGACGAGATCCAGCCAGCCAACACGCCGGGCGCGACCCGTCGTTGTGCCAAATTCATCCCAGGGATTAGCGCCAGTACCACGCAGACGAACGGCCGTTTCTCCATCAGATTCACACGGGAACGGGCCGCTGCCCACGCGGCTGGTGAACGCCTTGCACACCCCGATGACACGCCCCACCATTTTTGGCCCCACGCCCAGACCCGTCAACGCGCCACCTGCTGTTGGTGAGGAACTGGTAACGAAGGGATACGTGCCGTGGTCGATATCGAGGAAGGTACCTTGAGCGCCTTCTGCCAGAACAGAAAGACCTGCCCGCAAAGATTTATCCAATAAAACGGAAGCATCTGTTAGATGGGGAGCCAGGCGTTGGGCATAGCGGGCATAGTCAGCGGCAACGGCCGTTGCGTCCACCGGTTCTGCGCCATAAATCTTTGTCAAAGTCTTGTTGTGGGTTTCAATATGAGCATGAATCGCCTCCGCCAGCTCTTCCGGATGAGCAAACAAGCCTGCCCGAATGCCAGACCGTCCAATCTTATCCATATAAGCTGGGCCGATGCCGCGCAGCGTCGTGCCGATTTTGCCTGTGCCTAGCTGCATCTCTTTCGCCTTGTCCAGCGCCAGATGGGCAGGCGTGATGATGTGGCAGGCGCGACTGATCTTGAGCCGACCCGGCCCCACATCGACGCCTCGTTCAGCCAGCGCATCCATTTCTCGAATGAAAACAGCCGGATTCATGACCACGCCGTTGCCAATAACGCAGGTGGCCTTCTCATGAATAATGCCGGAGGGGATGAGATGCAGCTTGAAAATCTCATCGCCAACGGTGACGGTATGACCGGCATTGTCACCGCCGCTAAAACGCGCTACGGCGTCTGTGTCCGCAGCCATTAAATCTGTAAAACGACCTTTCCCTTCGTCACCCCATTGGGCACCGATGATGATGTTGAGTGGCATGTGAAGATCCTCCTCTTCGCTCAAAAATATTTGTACTGCTTGTGACCTGACAAG
Organism: Anaerolineae bacterium; assembly: GCA_014879345.1. Classification (GTDB taxonomy): domain Bacteria; phylum Chloroflexota; class Anaerolineae; order Promineifilales; family Promineifilaceae. The sequence goes on from JACSSI010000316.1 coordinate 2,074, forward strand.
TTTATTAAACCACCTTATCAGTCAAACCTCTTTGCATGGCAGACCATCTTTACAGACCAGAACATTCGTAAACCTGTCAGGTCTTCTTCCCTAAATACAAAAAAAATCCCGATAGGGGCTGATGCCGCCGTATCGGGCTGGTTCATGATACAAAATGGATTCGTGCTTGTGGTCTTTTGGAACGTTTCATTCCCTGTTCACTAATCGTGATATTTTTCCACTGCCCGATTATAGCAGATTTGAGCGATTGCAAAATTAAAATATTCGCGGGGTATAAAGATTGGTCCAATTTTGTCTTGCATGATGTGCAATTATTGTTACTAAATTGGACTAATCTACGTGGTTTAGTGATGCACATTAACGACTGTGCCATAACCAGACCAATTGTAGAGCCAGCCTGCATCTGATGGCGACAGGTTGACACAGCCGTGACTCATCTGGTAGCCAAAGTTGTTGTGCCAATACGCGCCATGCAGGGCGTAATCTTCAAAAAAGTACATGACATACGGCACGTTTTCCAGGTAATAGTCATATCCCAGACGCGCACCGTCCATCGTTTGGCTTTCAAAGCGCAGCCAGACGCGAAACATGCCAGTGACGGTGGGATTCTCATCGGTGCCGCTGGAAATTTTTGTGGTGTATACGATGTCGTTGCCTTCGTAGGCGTTGAGCAGTTGGTGAGTTAAATCCACGTCGATCCACTTTTCATCACTGTTCACGCCAAACGGCCGATTGGCTGGTTTTCCCACCTGAGGCGACTGGTAGGTAGGTACAAGTGTCGGCGTGGGTGTGGGGGTATTGGTTGGTGTGGGCGTGATGGTCCATTCGGCACGAGGCGCGTCTTCCAAATCGTTGACGGCTATTTGTTTGGCCTGGATATGGGGTTGGGCGGTGCTGATTGGCAGTGCCAGGGTGTGGTCGACCGGTGCGGTGGGGGTGGCGGTTAGTTCAAAGATGGCTGTGGGGCGGTTGTCGGCCAGTTGGCGAGGAGACTGGGTGGTCTGGCTGGTGAATGAGGTGGTGATGAGGATAACGGCCGTTCCCACCCCAAACATCAATATCAATGCCACCATTACCCACACAATCGGTTTCCACCAACTTCTCTTGTCTGCTTTGGCCGCAATTGCGTTTTGAGGTGTGCTTGTTTTTTCCAGGCGATTTTCTGCCCAACGCCGTGCCTTCGCGATGGCAGGATCATACGGATTGAGCATCTCAGCGCGTTCAATGTATTGCAAACTCTGTTCTGGCGAGTTGGTGACGCCAGCCAACAGCAGCCACGCTTGATAATCATTGGGGTCTTGCTGAATTGCTTGTTGCAGCAAGGTACGTGCCTGGGATCTGTGGCCGTTTTGAATGGCATATCTGGCTTGTTGGGTGAGTGACTGCCTGTTTGCCATAGCGGTTATTGAGGTTTGTAGTGGTGGCATCAGCCGTTAAACCACTGAAGTGGTCACTACGAACTTAATTGGTTGCTTTCGTTTGCTTGTATTGGTTTAAGAAGCAGGTTATCCCGTCTGTAATCCCTTGGGCGGGAACGGCCGAATTCGTCGTGATCATTTCCCGATCCAGGTTCATGAAACCCACTTCAATGATAACTGCTTGTGTGCCGGGAGCCAGTTGACGGAAGGCATGATAGTCAGCCATGTCTGGGGTGATGGTATTGGCGTGGTAGTTCATTTGGGTGGCGTTACGGTACGCATCTTCTATGCAAATAGAGAGGGGTGTTGAGTTTGTCAGCCCGGAGCCAGCGATTTTGAAGCCAGTTGCCAGGTCGTTAATGTAATCACAAGAGTCAGCATGGACAGAGATAACGGCCGTTCCCACATAATTATCCAGCCTGGGATCAAACTCATCCAGTTCATCCACGCGAATACCCATCCCTTGCAACTTGGCGATAACTTGATCCACAATCCCTGCATTAACCTGCACTTCCGTGAGTCCATCAGGACAGACAGCCCCAGAGTCAAACCCCTGGTGGCCTGAAATGAGCGCCACCCGAATTGGCCCAGGGCTTTGTGCCAGACGCTGCACCACAGGCTGAGCCGGCACTACTTTGTGGATGGGTGCAGTTAACGCGCCTTCTTCATTTGTCAAAACGGCCGTAACCGTCGCGGCATCTGCCTCGGCATCCTCCGGGCTGAAATACCAGTAGACGGCAACCATGCCTGCAAACGCCACCACCAGAAAAACGACAATAGGCAAGTGCTGCCTTAAAAAGCCAATAATCGGCGGGTAATTCGGTTGACCTGAGGAGTTAGAATATTGAGATCGCATGTTGTTATTCTACAACATTTTACATTTTTCGTGCATTTAGAAATGATTTATGAAAATCCAACGCAATCATTATACATTGCGGTATACTTGGTACTACATCATTTATGCCAGAAACATGTAATATTCTGTCGAGAATGTAATCACAATCAATCTCAATCGCACTAACAATTGAGAGGCTTTAGGAAAACACAATGGATGAAAAACCAAAAGAACCCCGACCATCAATCCCCGTTTGGGTATGGATTTTGGGTGTCTTTGCGATTATTTTAGGGTTGCAATTATGGATGACTGGTCAATTTGATCGTCCTGAAAGCACCGGTTTACAAGAAGTCATGACGGCCGTTGAAGATGGCGAAGTGAAATCAATCACCGTTACTGGTGATCGTTTGGAAGTCGAAATGGACGATGGCACTATCGTTTCCACGACAAAGCATCCCCGAGACAGCCTGGCTGAATTATTTGCCTATTACGGAATTACCCCAGAACAGCTCGAAGAAGTAGAACTCACGGTTAACGACCAGACCATGTGGAACAATTTATTCACCATCGTCATGTCGATTGGCCCCATCCTGCTGCTGATTTGGATTTTCAGCCGTGGCTTTAGCCAAATGCAAGGCGGCGGCGGCAATAACATATTTGGTTTTGGCCGCAGCAAAGCCAAAAACCTCAATGACTCAGATCGCCCCACGGTAATGTTTGACGACGTGGCCGGTGTCGAAGAATCAAAGATGGAATTGGCCGAAGTGGTGCAGTTTCTGCGTGAACCAGAGAAGTTTGTCCAGGTTGGGGCGCGGATTCCCAAAGGTGTTTTGATGGTAGGCCCCCCCGGCACTGGCAAGACCTTGCTGGCACGGGCTGTGGCTGGTGAAGCTGGCGTACCCTTCTTCCATATTTCTGGTTCAGAATTTGTGGAAATGTTTGTGGGTGTCGGTGCCAGCCGGGTGCGAGATTTGTTTGACAAAGCCAAACAAGCGGCGCCTTCCATCGTTTTTGTGGATGAAATTGATGCGGTCGGCCGTCAACGTGGCGCTGGTTTAGGCGGTGGGCATGATGAACGGGAGCAGACGCTCAATCAGATTCTCGTTGAAATGGACGGTTTTGATAATCAAACCAATGTCATTGTCATGGCAGCCACCAACCGCGCCGATATTCTGGACCCGGCGCTGATGCGTCCCGGCCGTTTTGACCGGAAGGTTTATGTCGATCTGCCGGACGTTAAAGGGCGTGAGATGATTTTGAAGGTGCACTCTCGCGGTAAGCCTGTGTCTGGTGAAGTTAGTTACGAAGATATTGCTCGTTTGACGGCTGGCTTTTCCGGTGCAGATTTGGAAAATTTGATGAATGAGGCTGCCATCTTTGCCGCACGCCGTGACAAGCGTACGATTGGACTGCTTGAATTCCAGGATGCGTTTGACCGCGTTTTAATGGGGCCTGAGCGAAAGAGCCGTGTCATGAGTGAGGACGATAAAGAGACTGTAGCCTACCATGAAGCGGGTCATGCTGTCGTGAGTTTCTATTGTCTGCATACGGATCCGGTACAAAAAATTACGATTGTGCCGCGTGGACGGGCTGGCGGGTATGTGATGGATTTGCCGGAAGATCGGTTTGTTCACAGCCGCGAGTTTTTCCTGGATCGTATTACGAAAGCATTGGGTGGTCGGGCGGCTGAAGAAGTGTTCTTTGAACGCATTACGACCGGTGCTTCTAATGATTTGCAGCAGGCAACTGCCATGGCACGCGCCATGATCATGGATTATGGCATGTCTGAGGCGTTGGGCTTGCCCACGTATGGCAGCGGCGGCTCTGATCCGTTTATGGGGCGTGATTTTGGTGGCGGTCGTGATTACAGCGAAGAAGCGGCTGAGGCAATTGATCAGGAAGTG
>JACSSI010000317.1 GCA_014879345.1 Anaerolineae bacterium
CTGGCTTAACGGCCGTTGTCATTTCCCCCGGCTCCCGTTCCACCCCACTCACCCTGGCGTTCGCCGCCCAAGACAAAATAAAAATCTACCGTCAACTGGACGAGCGCAGTGCCGGTTTCTTTGCGTTGGGATTGGCGGTGGCGAGTGATAAGCCGGTGGCGCTGGTGTGTACCTCGGGAACGGCCGTTGCCAATTACTATCCCGCCATCATCGAAGCCAACATGAGCCAGGTGCCGCTGCTCATCCTCACGGGCGACCGTCCCCACGAACTACGCCACTCCGGCGCAAACCAGACCATCGACCAGGTGAACATATTCGGCAGCCATGTGCTGTGGGCGGTTGACATGCCCATCCCGCAAGCAGATGCGCCGGAAATAGCCCTGAGAAATGTGGCGGGAACGGCCGTTCGCGCCTACACCACCGCCAATGGCCTGAGAAAAGGGCCGGTGCATGTTAATTTTCCATTCCGCAAACCGTTGGAACCAAAGATTGAAGATCAAAGATTAAAGAGTGAAGGGTCGCCTTCTCCAATCTTTAATCTTCAATCTTTAACACTCTCCCACGGCGAACTCATCCTCACCCGCAACCAACAAAGCCACCTCGCCGACCTCATCAACAAACACGAACGCGGCCTGATCATTTGTGGGCCGCGCTGTCCGGGCGGGAACTTTGCCCAGGCGGTGACGGGGCTGTCGCAAATCAGCGGCTACCCGATTTTGGCGGATGCGTTGTCTGGGGTGCGCTTTGGCTTGCATACGAATGGCGCGGTCATTTCTGGTGGGTATGAGACGTATTTGCAGGCTGAAACCTCGGAGGTTTCTTTTGATGACCAAACCGATCAACAGGTCGCAAAACCTCCGAGGTTTACACACGCGCCCGATGTCATCATTCGCTTCGGCGCTGTGCCGACCTCTAAATGGCTCAACGATTACCTGGGCAAAATCACACCCGCCCATCGCATCCACATCCGCGAAAGTGGTGTGTGGGCGGATGACAGCCATCTGACGACGCTTTTCTTGCAGGTGAATGCGGAGCAAGCCTGCTACCAAATCGTGCAAAATGTGATTCCTCGGCTTTCTTCGGCTTGGTTGAATGCGGTGCATGGGGTGGAAACGGCCGTTTGGCAGTCGATTGATGAAAATTTGACCACTGAATACACAGATTTTAGGGCAGTGATGGACACGGTAGCGCTTATCCCGGCAAACGGCCGTTTATTCATAGGCAACTCACTCCCCATCCGGCATCTCGACCAGTTTGTCCGCCCCAGCCAGACACCCATTCATGTCTACGCCAATCGCGGCGCATCTGGCATAGACGGCAACGTCTCCACCGCCCTCGGCTTTGGCGCGGCCAGCAAATCACCCCTCGTCGCCCTCCTCGGCGACATCACCTTCTACCATGATATGAACGGATTGCTGCCGCTAAAGGGAGAAAATACGCACTACGCACTACGCACTACGCCACTCTCCCCCACCACCATCGTCATCCTCAATAACAACTCCGGCGGCATCTTCCGCCGCCTGCCCATCGCGGAAATCGAGCCGCCCTTCACCGACCTCTTCCTCACGCCCCACGACCTCGACTTTGAACACGCCGCCCGCCTCTACGACCTCGCCTTCGTGCGCGTGACCAACCAAGTAGAATTCCGGCAAGCGCTGGGCGAATCCATGTATAATCCTGTGCCAACATTGATAGAAGTAGTGACAAACGGCCGTTCCGACCACGAACGCCGCAAAAATCTCATAAAAATGGTTAACGGTTAATTGACAATTAACAAGGAGTTTTTCATGCCAAACTGGACAACCGTCAAAGAATACCAAGACATCACCTACCGCAAAGCAAACGGCGTCGCCCGCATCGCCTTCAACCGCCCCGAAGTGCGCAACGCCTTCCGCCCCAAAACCGTCGCTGAACTATTTGAAGCCTTTCTCGATGCCCGCGAAGACACCTCCATCGGCGTGGTGCTGCTCAGCGGCGAAGGCCCCTCGCCCAAAGACGGCGTTTACGCCTTTTGCAGCGGCGGCGACCAACGCGCTCGCGGCCATCAAGGCTACGTCGATGATGACGGGATGCCGCGTCTGAACATTTTGGAAGTGCAGCGGCTGATGCGCTTCATGCCCAAAGTCGTCATTGCCGTGGTGCCTGGCTGGGCAGTCGGCGGCGGCCACAGCCTGCATGTGGTATGCGACCTCACCCTCGCCAGCAAAGAACACGCTATCTTCAAACAAACGGATGCCGATGTCACCAGCTTCGACGGCGGCTATGGCTCCGCTTATCTGGCAAAAATGGTCGGGCAAAAACGCGCCCGCGAAATCTTCTTCCTGGGACGCAACTATTCAGCGCAAGACGCCTATGAGATGGGCATGGTCAACGCTGTCATCCCCCATGATGAACTGGAAGACACCGCCTACCAATGGGCGCAAGAAATTCTGGCAAAATCCCCCACCTCCATCAAAATGCTCAAATTTGCCATGAACCTGACGGACGATGGCATGGTCGGGCAACAAGTCTTTGCTGGCGAAGCCACCCGACTGGCCTACATGACCGACGAAGCCAAAGAAGGGCGCAACGCCTTCCTCGAAAAACGCAAACCTGATTTCAAAGACATCAAGTGGATTCCCTAGCTGCTTAGATTGAACCAATCTCGGAGATTGGTTCAATCTGGAAAGACAACTATTACCATGAACAATACTTACCAAAACCCCATTATTCCAGGTTTCTATCCTGACCCGTCGATTTGCCGAGTGGGGGAAGATTATTACCTCGTCACCTCGACGTTTGAATTTTTTCCGGGGCTGCCTATTTTTCATAGCAAAGATTTGGTGAACTGGCAGCAAATCGGGCATGTGTTAGATCGTCCATCCCAATTGAATCTGGACAAGCAACTGCCCTCTCGCGGCTTATATGCGCCCACCATCCGTTATCATGACGGCACGTTTTACGTGATTAATACGCTGGTAACGGGCATATCGGGCAATACCAATACCCACAACGACAGCAGTTGTGAAAATTTCATCGTCACCGCCACAGACCCGGCCGGGCCTTGGTCGGAACCCTATTGGCTGGCTGATGCGCCCGGCATTGATCCGTCTCTGTTTTTTGATGAGGATGGGCGCGCCTGGTACACCGGGAACCGTGTGCCGCCAGCAGGGGAAAGCTATTGGGGCCACCGTGAAATCTGGCTGCAAGAGCTAGACCTGGAAACGATGCAGCTTATCGGCGAAAGCTACTCGCTGTGGGATGGCGCGGTGAAGGGCAATGTCCATGCCGAAGCGCCTCACCTTTACAAGGTTGACGGCATGCATTACCTGCTGGTGGCGGAAGGCGGCACCAGCCATAACCATGCGGTGACGATTGCCCGCAGTGAGACGATTACCGGGCCGTATGAAAATAATGCCCGCAATCCCATCCTCACGCATCGTCACCTGGGCTTATCGCATCCCATCGTCGGCACAGGCCACGCAGACCTTGTGGAAACGCAAAACGGGGAATGGTGGATGGTGCTGTTAGCCATGCGACCGTATGACGGCTATTTCTACAATCTGGGGCGCGAAACGTTTATGACGCCGGTGATTTGGGAAGAGGGCTGGCCGATTGTTAGTCCGGGCAGGGGAAAGGTGGCATTCAACCACGATCTGCCTGATTTGCGGCCACATCCCTGGCCCGCGGAACCCAGTCGTGATGAGTTTGACGGGGATTCGCTGGCGTTTGGCTGGAATTTTTTGCGCACGCCACGCGAGGATTTCTGGAGCCTGAGCGAAAGGCAGGGTCATTTGCGCTTGCGGTTACGACCTGAAAAGCTGTCTGAGTGCGTTAATCCCAGTTTTGTGGGACGGCGGCAGCAGCATATCAATTTTGAGGCTAGTTTGAAGATGACATTTGTGCCGCAAGCAGAGGAGTGTGCGGGTATAGTGCTGCTGCAAAACAATGATTTCCATTTCCGGCTGGTGTGTATGCGTGGGGAGGAGGAAACGGCTACTTCGACAGGTTCTGCACAAAGCGTTATCAAGCTCATCAAACGTCAGGCAGGCATCGAAACGGTGCTAGGCACTCAGCCGGTCTCGTCTAACACAATTTACCTCAAAGCCAGCGCAAAGGGACAAGCTTACAGTTTCTTTTTCGGCGCAGAACCGGATTCCTGGCAGCCTGTCGCCGAAAATGTCGATGGGCGCATCCTGAGTACGCCGATGGCAGGTGGGTTTACAGGGGCATATGTGGGGATGTATGGGAGTAGTAACGGCCGTTCTAGCACCAACTCCGCCGACTTTGACTGGTTTGAGTACACAGGGTTGGATTAAGAAATTTCCTGCCAAGACCTCCGAGGTTTTTAAAACCTCGGAGGTCTCCCGCTCGTTATATGAATGAACCTGATTGGCTCACCAGCCGCAACCATGCATCACCACAAAAAACAGCACTGATCATCTCTGGTGATCAGTGGACATACGCTGAATTAGACCAAATGGTTAACAGCGTCTGTGCGCAGTTGATAGAAGTTGGCGTGGAGTCTGGTGAATTTGTGGGCGTGTTGATGCCCAACTGCCTGGAATATGTGTGCCTCATTCATGCGCTGGCGCGGCTAGGTGTCGTTCTTGTGCCACTCAATATGCGGTTAACGGAGCGTGAGTTAGCGTGGCAAGTGGCACACGTGGGCTGCAAATTGGTTCTCGTTGATTCAATTCACGCGAAAAAACTGACAACTTGTGAACAAGTCATCATCAATCCCGAATGGCTGCACACGCACGATTCATTCACAATTCACAATTCTCAATTCACAATTCACAATTATCAGGCCATCGTCTTCACCTCCGGCACCTCCGGCAACCCCAAAGGCGTGCCGCTCACCTTCAACAACCACTTTCACAGTGCCATGTCGTCAGCCTATCGGCTGGGCGTGCTACCGGATGATGTGTGGCTCAGTTGTCTGCCGCTCTACCATGTGGGCGGGCTGGCGGTGATTTGGCGGAGCTGTTTGTATGGAACGGCCGTTAATCTGCATCCCCGTTTCATCTTAGAAGAAGTCAATCAGGCGCTCGACACCCTGCCCATCACGCTCATCTCACTTGTGCCAACGATGCTTTACCGCCTCCTGGAAACACGCAAAAGCTGGCCTGCCTCACTTCGTCTCATTTTGCTGGGCGGTGCCGCAGCCACAAAAGATTTAATAGAACGGACAAATAAATTGCCTAGAACATGGAATAGCGAACAATCCGTTCACAATTCACAATTCATAATTCATAATTCACAATTCCCCCTCGTCACCACCACCTACGGCCTCACAGAAGCCTCTTCACAAGTGGCTACGATGCTGCCAGCAGATGTGGCACGGAAACCGGGCAGTGTGGGCAAGCCGTTGTTGTTCACCAGCGTGGATATTGTGGATGAAAACGGCCGTTCTCTCCCCCCAAACGAATACGGCGAAATTGTGGTGACAGGGCCAACGGTGATGAGCGGCTATTTTGATAAAGATCAAAGATTAAAGATTGAAGATTCGCATTCCAGCCCCCAATCTTCAATCTTCAATCCTTCGACAAGCTCAGGACAAGTTCTTCAATCTTCTTTCCACACCGGCGACATCGGCTACCTCGACGACGACGGTGATTTGTGGATTGTGCAGCGACGCAGTGATTTGATAGTGTCTGGCGGGGAGAATGTGTATCCGGCAGAGGTGGAAGCGGTGCTCAAGAGTCATCCGGCGGTGGCGGGTGTGTGTGTGGTCGGCCTGCCAGATGCGGAATGGGGGCAGGTGGTGGCGGCGATGGTGCAGTTGGAACCAGGCGCATCGTTGACAGAAGCGGAGTTACTAGAGTTCAGTCGAGAACAGTTAGCCCGTTACAAACAGCCGCGACGAGTGAAATTCGGAACCGCTTTGCCATTGACCTCCTCAGGCAAGATCGCACGGCAAGTGGTTGCCGCACAGTTGGCAGCCAGACCTCCGAGGTTTTAAAAACCTCGGAGGTCTAAAAGGGAAACGGCCGTTTTCAATCTATGCTACAATATCACCCAAGAGGTGAACCTGATGACACAAACCATCACCAAAGAAAAATCTAAAATCACGCCCCCAAAGAAACTCATCACTGGGGAAGAGCTTTTTCGTATGCCCGACATGGGATCGGCTGAGTTAGTAGCCGGGGAGATCGTGACACAAATACCAACAGGACACCCACATGGATTTATTGAAAGTATGCTTGCTTTCTTTTTAAATCTGTTTGTACGAGAGCAAAAATTG